>JBARZO010000575.1:0-1983 GCA_049650165.1 Rubrobacteraceae bacterium | reverse complement strand
CCAGGACCCAACAACTTCCGGTGAGTATTTCGAGCCTTCAGGAGAATCTGGACGCACTCCGGATCCTTACCGGAGCGCTCGCGGGTTCTCTTCGACAGGCACAAAGAGTCCTCTCATACTCGGCGCTCAAGACTTTTAGCGCAACCCGCATCGCCGACCTTTTCCCATCCCGTCCCGGCGGAACGAAGCAGTAAATGGTGGATGTCCCGTCATCCCGAAGCTCGTATAATTAACCCATGGATGAAACCCGCGAGAAGGAACAACCTCTGACTCCGGCGCCGGAGCCTTCGGGGGAAGAGTGCGAGTTCTGCGGCTCGGAGATGTATGGACTCCATTGCAAGCTTGTCTGCCCCAACTGCGGCTACCGGCGCGACTGCTCTGATCCCTAAATATCTTCTTTGTTTCTAAACTTGACGCGCATACGCTAGGCTAGGACCATGTGTGCGAAGGGATGGCTTACGGAAAGGTACGGGGAGCAGCATGGACATTAAAGCGGCGGTGGCTTTCGAGGCGGATAAGCCTCTCAGTATAGAGACGGTCCAGCTAGACGGACCGCGAGAGGGCGAAGTGCTGGTCGAGATGAAGGCGACCGGCGTCTGCCATACCGACGAGTACACCCGCTCCGGCGCCGACCCGGAAGGACTCTTCCCATCAGTGCTCGGCCACGAAGGCGCGGGCATCGTCACGGAAGTCGGCCCGGGCGTCAGCAGCCTCGAAGCCGGGGACCACGTAATTCCACTCTACACACCGGAATGCCGGGAGTGCGAATATTGCCTGAATCCGAAGACCAACCTGTGCCAGAAGATCCGGGAGACCCAGGGCAAGGGACTAATGCCCGACGGTACGAGCCGCCTCTCACTAAACGGTGACGCACTTTACCATTACATGGGTACATCCACTTTTGCCAAGCACGCGGTGGTGCCGGAGATAGCGCTGGCGAAGATCCGGGAAGATGCACCGTTCGACAAGGTCTGCTACATCGGGTGCGGTGTTACTACCGGCATTGGGGCGGTTATTAACACGGCGAAGGTGGAGCCGGGGTCGAACGTCGTGGTCTTCGGGCTCGGGGGTATTGGACTGAACGTCATCCAGGGCGCGAGGATGGTCGGGGCGGACAAGATCGTGGGCGTTGACCTGAACCCGGCGAAGAAGGAACTGGGCGAGAAGTTCGGCATGACCCACTTCGTGAACCCGCAGGAGGTCGATGGGGATCTGGTGCCTTATCTGGTCGATCTGACCGGTGGCGGCGCGGACTACAGCTTCGAGTGCATCGGCAACGTGAACGTCATGCGTCAGGCGCTGGAATGTGCGCACAAAGGCTGGGGCGAGTCGGTAATTATCGGGGTGGCGGGATCCGGAGAGGAGATCTCCACGCGTCCGTTTCAGCTCGTTACGGGGCGTTCCTGGCGCGGCTCGGCGTTCGGTGGCGCGCGAGGCCGGACAGACGTGCCGAAGATAGTGGACTGGTACATGGAGGGCAAGATCAACATAGACGACCTGATCACCCACACCATGCCCCTGGAAGACATCAACGAAGCCTTCGACCTGATGCACAGCGGAGAATCCATCCGCAGCGTCGTCACATTCTAGAAAGGCCACGATGACTGACAAACTAACTACCAACGGCTCCCATCGCGGCTTCGGAGGAACCGTCGGCTTCTACATCCACGACTCGGAATCCACCGGCACCGGCATGAACTTCGCCGTCTACGAGCCGCCCCAGGCGTCGGACGGCCCGGTTCCGGTGCTCTACTACCTCGCCGGTCTCACCTGCACCGAAGAAACCTTCATGATCAAAGGCGGAGCCCAACGCCTCGCCGCCGAATACGGCCTGATGCTCGTCGCCCCCGATACCAGCCCGCGCGGCGCGGACATCCCCGGCGAAGACGATGACTACGACTTCGGGACCGGCGCCGGCTTCTACCTCGACGCGACCGCCGAACCCTGGTCAAAGAACTACAACATGTACACCTACGTCACGGA
>JBARZO010000574.1:0-1677 GCA_049650165.1 Rubrobacteraceae bacterium | reverse complement strand
GATGGTGTTCGGCTTGTACAGGAAGTAGTCCCTGTCGGAGACCAGGGTGATGTCCGCCCGGTCTTCCAGCTTCCACCGCAGGTAGAAGGCCGACTCCAGCCCTCCAAACCCGCCGCCGAGAACGACGATGTTCGGAAGCTTTCCGTTGGTGCCTCCGTTCACCCCGTTCATCATTACTCTACGCTCCTTTCGTCAAGTTGGGATTCAAGCTGGGGACTGGCCGCGATGGGCGCGTCGACGCTGGAACACGGTGCCCGCTGCACCGGGAACCCCGATCATGGGCAGAGCCCAGCGGTCGAGACCCCAGTAGCCCGCGACCCGCCAGCCCAGCGCCAAGAAGATCGCCAGGATGAACATGAGTGGGTTGGCCCCGGCGGTTCCGGCGAAGATAAAGCTCGCGTTCATAAAGCCTCCGAAGAACGCGGAGATGCCGGTGAAGAGCCCAAGGATCAGGGCGACACCGACCAGAATCTCACCAAATACCACCAGGAACGAGAACAGCGCGGCGTTCGGGACCACGAAGCTCTCCAGGAAACCCGCGTACCAGCCGGTCACCTGTGGATGCTCGCCGGCGGTCTGGGCCATCGCGCCCTGCGCAAAGCCAGCCACCGCTGCGCCCCGCTCGCTGCCGAGCCAGGCCGGGTCTGTTAGCTTGCCCCACCCGGCTACGAGCCAGAGGAACCCCAGGTAAACTCTGGCGACCAGCCACACCGGCGCCATCCGCTTATCCGCGAACAGGAAGCGGGTTATGCTTGGTTCGGGGACCTGGCCCTCTCTTGTGTTTGTTGTTTCGGTCATTGCTCCTCCTTTTAGATGAGGCCGGACTATCGCGACGTCCGGCCTCGAAAACCGGCCTCAGTGCTGGGCTGCTCCTCCACGGGTTTGTGGTGGACTTTCCAGGTTCTTACGCCCGGAGAAGTATCCTCCGACGAGCGGACCGAGCAGGCAGAAGTTGAAAACTCCCGCCGCTATGGGCACCAGCCCGACGATCCCGATGATGAGCCCTGCGGTTCCGCCGACAAAGAACGCCAGTGCGATCAGCGCGATCCCGGCTGCCGCCCGGATAATCCTTCCTATGGGCTCCGACATGAACTTTGCAAACGCCATGATTTCCACCTCCTTCGGTAGCTGGGTTTGCTCAATCTCAATGTATCCGGGATGCCTTCGTGCGCCCTGATCAGGTTCGCTCATTTGCCTGATCAAGATTGATCAAAACGGCCCCATTTTGGTTGTAACCGCCGCCCGGACGATGATAATGAGCACAACGAAGGAGGCTCCGACATGAGAGAGCATGGAAGCGAGGACCTGTTCACCCTCCGAGAGGACCTCCCGATCTGGGATCGGGTCTTCACGGTAAACCCTCTGGTCCTGGTCGGCACCAAGGAGGAGGACGGAGGCTACGATATAGCCCCCAAGCACATGGCTTTTCCCCTGGGATGGGATAACTACTTCGGCTTTGTCTGCACGCCGCGCCACAGGACCTACGACAACGTCCGGCGCGAGGGCGTCTTTACCGTCACCTATCCCCGGCCCACCCAGGTCGTCCTGACGAGCCTCGCCGCGACGCCGCGCGAGGATGGCGGCCGTAAACCATCGGTTGACGCCCTGCCCACTCTCCCCGCAAACGAGGTAGACGGGGTCTTCGTCAAGGATGGCTACCTGTTCCTCGAATGTGCG
>JBARZO010000573.1:0-1905 GCA_049650165.1 Rubrobacteraceae bacterium | reverse complement strand
GGCCTGTTATATTCAGCGGCATGAGCGAAACAGAGAATGTAAAGGTAAGGTTTTTCGGGGCGGCGGCGGACCTGGCCGGCACGCGCGAGACCGAGCTGCAAACCGGAGAGACCACACTAGAAGAGCTGTGGACGCTGCTGGCAGAGAAACATCCCGAGCTTTCACCGATGCGAAAGAACCTGGCGTTCGCCGTAAATGAAGAATATGCTCGTGGTGACGCCCTCGTCGAACCGGGAGACGAAGTGGCCGTACTGCCGCCGGTAAGCGGCGGATAATTTGTTCGCCATCATTGAAGAGCCATTAGAGGTTGGCTCCATTGTCTCGGACGTGTTTCGGCCTGACTGTGGGGCGGTGGCGACGTTTATCGGGACCACGAGGATCGATGAATCTCAGAGCGCGGCGGTCGAGTATCTAGAATACGAAGCGTATCGACCGATGGCCGTTCGGAAGTTGGAGGAGATAGGGGCCGAAATACGGGAGCGGTGGGATGTTCGGGAGGTCTCCATAGTACACAGGGTGGGAAGGGTAGATCCCGGCGAACCGAGCGTGGTTATCGTGGTCGCGGCCCCGCGGCGTGGTCCAGCGTTCGAGGCGAGTCGGTATGCCATCGAGCGTATAAAAGAGATAGTCCCCATCTGGAAGCGGGAGATCTGGTCGGACGGATACGTGTGGGTCGGTAGCCAGGTCGGCACCCGAGTATAAGATCCGACCACCATACAGTAGCTCCGCCGGGAGTTTGTCCATCGGGCCAATTGCGTACATCTCCGTAAGTCTGTAGATTTACGCTGCTCTAGCAACAGTAGGTTTTAGGAGAGAGCTTTGAAAGACCGTCGAGTAGGGCTTGAGCAGGAGTTGTTCCTGGTAGACGATGAGGGCGTCCTCTCTAATCGGGCGGACGAGTTCCTGGCCCGCAGTCACGAGCTGGCGGAGGACAAAGGGCAAAATCCCGACGACTTCGCGCCGGAATGCGCGAGGAGCCTGGTAGAGGTGAGCACACCACCTGCGGCGTCGGTTGACGCGCTCGCAGACGAATATCTCGGAAGCCTGCGGCTCGCGCTTCACGCGGCGCGGGATCTCGGGCTCCGGCTCTATCCTCTGGCGACTTATCCGCTGCCCGTAACTCCCGATATGCGCGACGAACTGCACTACCGCATACAGACCCGTACCATGGGGTGGGAGAAATTCCTGCACGCCGGGCGCTGCGCCGGGGTACACCTGCATCTGGAAGTGGCCCCGGGGACCATAGACTCACAAGTCGGGGTCTCATACGAATCTTCGGGTGCGGCCCGCGAGGAACTGCTCAACGTATACAACCTCGCCACGGCGTTGGACCCGGCGATCATCGCTCTCACCCGCTCTTCGCCGTTCTACGAAGGCGAGCTGCAAGAGGTTACGGCCCGAACCGCCTACTACCGGGGCAGCCCGGAATTCGCTCCCTCCGGCCTCTATGCGGATCTTGTAGCGGTGGGCGGGCTCCAACCCTACGCGGAGGGAGTCGAGAACCTCGTCGAGTTGCAATTTAGCCGCTACCGGGAATGGCTCGCTGCTATGGAACGGGCGGGTGTCGGACGCGGCCTCTTCGAAGAAGCGGGCGACGGCCTGCTAGACGCCGCCTGGAATCCGGTCCGACTGAACGCCCACGGTACGGTGGAGCTTCGGGGCATCGACGGCAACTATCCGACGGTTGTTCTGGGCATGGCTCGCCTTATAACCGGCGCGATCGGACGAGTCCTCGACGAAGGCCTGACCGTAAAGCCTACAAAAGAAGTTGGAACCCTGGAGCTGGACGGTCGCTTTCTACGGGTCCCGGACCTGGAGTACGTCGGGAAGGATCTCTTCCGCGCGGCGGCGAGCATGGGAATGGAGAGCCTTGAGGTGGGCGCGTATATAGACTCCGTACTCGAG
>JBARZO010000572.1:0-2563 GCA_049650165.1 Rubrobacteraceae bacterium | reverse complement strand
CTAGTTCCCAGGTTACCCGTTGCTCCGACCACGACTATACGCATGAGGCTCCTCTTACCCCTGTCAGTAGTAGGTGAAACCACACTCTATCCAGCAGATATCGTCTGCTAACATCTTCGGAGACAATGAGAAGGAGGAGCGCATGAAGGTCGTTGTGACAGGGTCTGCGGGTAAGGTCGGAAAGGCGACGGTGGCGGCGTTGATGGAGGCCGGTCACGAGGTACGGGCGGTGGATGTTTTGCCGCCGGTCTTCGAGCGTCCCGGCGAGGATGAGCCGGACTACATGCAGGCGCAACTCACCGATGCGGGCGACGCATTCGCCGTGGTGCGCGGGATGGATGCAGTAGTGCATGCGGCGGCGTTGCCGGAGCCAACCCGCAACCCGCCACACGTCGTGTTTCATAACAACCTGATGGCGCTCTTCAACATGATCGAAGCGTCCATCAGGTTCGGCGTCACGCGCTTCGTGAACATCTCCAGCGAGACGGTTCCCGGCTTCTTCTTCCCGGAGCGGGAGTTCCTGCCGGACTACGTGCCGGTGGATGAAGAGCATCCCATAAAACCGCAAGACCCGTATGCCCTCGCCAAGCACTTCGGCGAACAGCTAATGGACGCAGCGATCCGGCGTTCAGACATCCGGTGCATCTCGATCCGCCCCTGTTGGGTCCAGCACGAGGGTAACTACGAGCGAAACCTGGGCCCACAGGTGCGCGACGCCTCGGAGCTGTCGCCCAACTTCTGGAGCTACATAGACGCCTACGATCTGGCCGATGCGACCACACTAGCCGTCGAGAGCGATCTGGACGGACACGAGGTCTTCTACATCGCCTCCCCCGACAACGTCGGCAACCGCAACTTCGAGGAAATCGTCAAGAAATACTACGGCGACCAGGTCGAGATAAAGAAACCGTTACCCAGGGAAGACACCTCCGGCATCTCGACCGCCAAGGCTCAAGAGATGCTCGGTTACTCGCCGAAGCGCACCTGGAGCGACTACCTGGACGAGAGCGGCAAACTCAAGCCGGGAGTCGGTGGTCTTTTTCTCGACTCCTAGGCGCTAAACCTCTCTAGGACCGGTTCCTACAGGCGCGGTGGACTCTACCCCGCTAGTCCGGTAGCCGGCCTCTTCCAGGGCGCGGACCACTCCGGTTGGGCTGGTGGTCTCCAGGCGAAGTAGGATAGTCCTGTGGCTGGCCTTTTCCGCCGGGGAGAGAAACACGCTGGAGATGTTGACCTGACGGTCCCGAATCACATCTGTCACGTTCGCCAGCATCCCGGGCTCGTTCGGCACTTCGACCTCGACCCAGCTCCCCCGGTCCTGGGCGCCGACGAGGAAGGCGAGGGTCCGCATCATGTCCTGGGAGGTGATAATGCCGACCAGTTTTCCGTCGTCTACAACCGGTAGGCAGCCGATCTTGCGGTCGTGGATCTCACGGGCGGCGTGGTCAATGGTGTCGAGTGGGTGGATGGCGTAGAGGTTGGTGCTCATGATGTCCCGAACCCTGACCCATCCCAAGGTGCTCTCCTGGTCCCTGCCGCCCCTCGGGGGGCTAACGTCCCGAAGATCCCGGTCGGAGATCAGACCCAGCAGCCGCCCTTCTTCTACGATCGGTAGGTGGCGGATCCCTTTCTCCCGGCATATTCCCCAGGCCCGGGCGGCGCTCGCTTCGGGGTCCAACGTGATAACGTCCTGCGTCATGGCGTCTCTTACTCGTAGCATCCGTATCTCCTCCTGGGCGCATCCCTAGTGAGTTCTCTAACCACCCAGCCCGCAAAGGCTCGACGTCAAGCTTAACACCCTGAAATAGTCGCCGCCAGAGATTTCTCTCTGGTCTGGCACGGGAGAACTTTGTCCGGCTCAGGAGCCGTTGAGTTTGCCCAGGATCAGGTCGGCGTAAAGCTGCGCCCCCTCCGGACGGAGGTGCATGCCGTCTTCCCAGAAAATTTCGGGACGGTTCACACTTTCTCCGTACCAGTCCACGAGCGTGGCGTTCGGGTGACGTTCCACCCCGTCGGCGATCACGGCATTGTTGCGCAGCTCCCAGTTGCGGGGCACTTTCACGTTTACGAACACGGCCCGGCGTTCCTCACCGATGATCCGCATCATCTCGTCGAACTCGGCGGCCCGGATAGGGCCGTTGTTGCCGATGTGAACAACTATGTTCTCTCCCAACTGTCCAGCCGCCTGGCGCTGCCGCAAAACGGCGATGGCATCCGAGGCTTGAAAGCCGACCTCCGCGTTCACGCTCGTGAGCGTCTCGATCCTGCTTTCTATATCCCCAAACTCGAAGGCGCCGACCATCACCGAGTCCCCGACGGCGCTGACCGTGCCGGTAGACACGACCGCAGCAGCATCTTCGGAGGCCGCCTCTCCTTTGGGTTCGGGATTCACGGTGGGATCTACGGCATTCGCGGGCTCCTCCGGTGGGACCTGGTCCGGGGGAGCATCTTCGCCTTCGGTCGCCGCCGAAGCCGTACCGGAATCGGTCTCGATCTTCTGCTTCGCGGCGGCGAATTGCGGTTGCTTCGGGGCCTCGGCCTGCACCACGGCCAACCCGAGCAC
>JBARZO010000571.1:0-15464 GCA_049650165.1 Rubrobacteraceae bacterium | reverse complement strand
GGTACCTGGTGGCCAACCACGACGAACGCACCTCGCGCGACGTGCTGAGCAGTGTCATGAAGCACGGCATCGACAACCGGATGAAGGAGATCAAGCGCACCCTCGTGATCGACAGGAGGGCATCGGTGCGCGACCTGGTCAAGCCCGACGGCGGCAACCTGCTGCCCATCGTCTGGATCGGGATCGCGCTGTCGGTCTTCCAGCAGTTCGTCGGGATCAACGTGATCTTCTACTATTCCTCGACGCTGTGGCGGTCGGTGGGCTTCACCGAGCAGGACGCGCTGACCCAGACCGTGATCACCTCGATCACCAACATCGCGGTCACTATCGTTGCCATCTTGCTCATCGACAAGATCGGGCGGCGCCGGCTGCTGATGATCGGCTCCACCGGAATGGCGCTGACCCTGGGGGCACTGGCCTGGATCTTCGCTACCGCACAGCAGGTGGAGAACG
The DNA here is from genome assembly GCA_049650165.1 of Rubrobacteraceae bacterium. GTDB lineage: Bacteria > Actinomycetota > Rubrobacteria > Rubrobacterales > Rubrobacteraceae > SIRX01. The sequence continues at coordinate 15,011 of JBARZO010000571.1, read as the reverse complement.
CTGAGGGCTTGCTGGAGCCGGTGCTGAGCGACAGCGCCGGGGTCACCGCACTGATCTGCGCCAACCTGTTCGTGGTCTTCTTCGGTATGTCGTGGGGCCCGGGCGTGTGGGTGCTGCTGGGCGAGATGTTCAACAACCGGATCCGCGGCACTGCGCTCGGTGTTGCGGCTGCAGCCCAGTGGCTGGCCAACTTCGCCATCTCCACGACGTTCCCGTCGTTCGCCAACATCGGGCTGGGATTCGCCTACGGCTTCTACACGACCTTCGCGGTCCTGTCGCTACTGTTCGTGATCAGGTTCGTGCCGGAGACCAAGGGCCGAGAGCTCGAGGACATGTAAGACCCGCCACCCCTAGCCACTGGGGATCGCCGGAGGTGCCGGGGGCTCGGGCGATGCCGGGTTCATGCTGGGTCACACGTCCTTGGCCTTCGTGGCGACCGGAGTCCACTTGGTCAGCCCGTAACGCTCCCAGCCGCGATCCTTGACCGCCTCTCGTGCCGCGCCTCCACGGGGGCCGGTGAGCCGGTCGACATAGAGCAGCCTGTCGAGATGCTCGGTCTCGTGCTGCAGGAACCGGGCCAGCAGACCTTCGTCCTGCACCACCAAGTCGTCGCCTTCCAGGTCGGTGTCGGTCGCCCTGGCGCGGGGGAAATGCTACCTGTCTTCCTAACAAATCCTCGGCAATGGATCCCCTACGAGCATGTCGATCATGCGGGTGCCGCCGAATCCGGTGTGCATGAGGACCATTCTTGCAGGCTCTTCGCGGACTTCGCCGATGATGGAGGCTTCTTCGCCGCCTTCGGTGTTGCGGAGGGCTTCGAGGGCTGCGTCTGCGGCTTCTGGAGCTACTATCGCTAAGAGCTTGCCTTCGTTGGCGACGTAGAGAGGGTCTATGCCCAGGATCTCACACGCCCCGTTGACTACGTCCCGGATGGGTAGCTTCTCTTCCCACAGCACCACGCCGTAGCCGGAGTCGCGGGCTAGTTCGTTCAGGACGGTGCCGCCGCCGCCACGGGTTGGGTCGCGCATGAAGCGTAGACCGTGTCCGGCGGTGTCCTTTAATGCTTGCGTTAGTGGGGTGAGCGGACGGGTGTCGGAGAGGACTTCGGCCTCCAGTTCGAGGTCTCCGCGGGCTATGAGGATTGCCGCCCCGTGGTCGCCTAAAGTTCCGGAACAGAGTATCTTGTCTCCCGGCTGGACGGCGGCGGAGGTCAGGTTGAGCTTCGGGTCGGCTATGCCTACTCCGGTCGTGACGACGTAGAGGCCGTCGCCCTTGCCGCGCTCGACGACTTTGGTGTCGCCGGTGGCTATCGGGACTCCGGCCCTTTCAGCGGCTCGGGCCATCGCCTGTATCTCACGGGTCAGGACTTCGGTGTCGAGTCCTTCTTCTATTATTAGCGCGGCTGAGAGGCCGAGCGGGGTCGCGCCGGAGACGGCGAGGTCGTTTACGGTTCCGTTTACCGCTAGTTCCCCGATTGAGCCGCCGGGGAAGATGAGGGGACGGACGACGAAGGAGTCGGTGGTTAGGGCGATGTGGGCGTCGCCGAAAGGGAGTGTGGCCGCGTCGCCGAGCGGGGCGAGGGCCGGGTTTTCGAGCATCGGGAGGAGGAGACCTTCGATCAGCTTGTGGGTCGCCTTTCCCCCGGCGCCGTGGCTCATGTCTATGCGCTGGGCGGTGAACTTGGGCGGGCGGCGGCGATTCTCTTCGAGGGCGTCGAGGACGCGCTGTTCGCGCTCGCTCATCCTTTGGAACCTATCTCGACCTTCTCATAGGACTTCCGCCCGAAGTTGTAGTATGCCGCGCACGCCCCCTCCGACGAGACCATGAGCGCCCCCAACGGCTGCTCCGGCGTACAGGCCGTCCCGAAGACTTTGCACTCCGGCGGTTTCAGCACGCCTTTCAGGACTTCGCCACACTGGCAGGCTTTCGGGTCGGCGACACGGATGCCGGGCGTTGAGTAGCGTAGCTCCGCGTCGAAGTCCGCGTAGGCTTCGGAGAGTTTCAGGGCGGACTGGGCTATGAAACCGAGGCCGCGCCATTCGAAGTACGGGCGCAACTCGAAGATTTCGGCCATGCTCTTGAGCGCCTGCGTGTTGCCCTCCCACAGGACGACCCGACCGTACTGGTTCTCGACCTCGCACCGGTCTTCGTCCAGCTGCTGCATCAACATCAGGATGGATTGCAACAAGTCCAGAGGCTCGAAGCCCGCGACCACGCACGGTTTCCCGTAGTCGACCGGCATGAACTCGTAGGGGCGACAGCCGATCACGGTCGAGACGTGTCCCGGCCCGATAAACGCATCGAGGCGCAGGTCCGGCGAATCCAGAAGCGCCCGCACCGGCGGCACGATGGTAACGTGGTTGCAGAAGACGGAGAAGTTCTCGATGCCTTCTTTCTTGGCGCGTTGCAGGGTGAGCGCGGTGGACGGCGCGGTCGTCTCGAAACCGATGGCGTAGAAGACCACCTCGCGGTCGGGGTTCTCGCGGGCGATGCGGAGGGCATCGAGCGGCGAGTAGACCATCCGGATGTCCGCGCCTTTGGCTTTGACTTCCAGAAGGTTTCCCCGGGAGCCGGGGACGCGCATCATGTCACCGAAGCAGGTGAAGATCACTTCGGGGCGTTCGGCTATGGAGATGCCCTCGTCCACGCGGCCCATCGGGAGGACGCAGACCGGGCAACCGGGGCCGTGGACCAGTTCGACTTGATCCGGCAGCAAATCCTTTATGCCGTGGCGGTAGATCGTGTGGGTGTGACCGCCACAGACCTCCATGATTTTGTAGTGCCGATCCGGGTCCACGAGCGACGAAATATTTGCCGATACCGCCCTCGCCAACTCGCCGTTCCGAAACTCATCAACGTACTTCACTCTGCGCCTCCCTCGGGTCTTGGCAGCTTGTCAGTTTTTAGGTTTGGTGGACGTTCGATACTCTGCCGATGGCTACGCCGCCGTGGGTTAGTAGCGTCTCCCCGATCTCGACCGGAGAGACGAGCTCTACCGCGATCTCCGCCCGGTTCCCCACCGAATCCTCGCAGACGGCATCGTCCCCGGAGATAGAGACGACCCGAACCGGTATGCCCGCGTCCGAGCACGTTATGCAGCCGTCGTGGTCCAGGGTGCAGTTCGTTGGCGGAAGGGTTTCCTCGTACATCGTCACTCTATTCGGGAGCCCCGGATCTCCGCCAGTTCCTCTTCGTACTCCTGACCGATCTGCTCTAGGGCTCGCAGTGCTGAGTGCGCCTCTTCTTCATCCAGCTTCGACATCGCGAATCCCACGTGGATCAAGACCCAGTCCCCGATCTCGATCCGCTCCTCGTCGTGATGCACGAGCCCGATGTTGATGTTTCTCCGAACCCCGCCAACCTCGGCCTTCGCCAGATAGATCTCCTCGTCCAAAATCTCCACTATCTGTCCCGGTATCCCCAAACACATGTCTAAGCCTCCTTCTCGCTGAAAACCATATCCGCCAAAACCGCCTGACCCAACGCCAGCCCCCCATCATTGGCCGGAACCCGCCGATGCGTATAAACCACAAATCCCTCCCTCTCCAAAAACTCTACCGTCCACCTCAACAACAACATATTCTGAAAAGTCCCCCCGGACAACGCCACCGCGCCAACCCCGTCAACCTCCCGCACAACCCCGCAAACCGCCGCCACCATCTCCGCAACCGTCCGGTGGAACCTGGCCGACACCTCACCTGCCGAACGTCCCGCGAGCAAGTCCTCGACCACGCCCATAAGAACATCTCCCGTCTGGATGATGCAGGGTTTCTCGTCCGTCCGCAACCGGAACGGATAGCCGCTCTCCGCCGCATCTTCCGCCGCCAACTCAAGCTCTATTGCCGCTTGTCCCTCGTAGGTGGTGCGGCGACTCCCCGGCATCCCGACCAACGCAGATACCACGTCGAACAGCCGACCGGCACTGGACGTGGGCGGCGTGTTCAGGCCACGTTCCACGAGTCGCGCCACGAGCCGTATATCTCGCTCGCCCGTCTCCTGGATCACCGGCAGCGGGAGCTTCGAGGCTGCTTCGAGGCCGTAGAGTTTGACGAGTTGTGCGACGGCCATGCGCCAGGGCTGACGGATCGCGGCCGCGCCCCCCGGCAGCGGCATGTACTCCAGATGCGCCCGCCGATCAAAACCTTCCGCGATGCTCCCCGCAAAGAACTCACCGCCCCAAACAGCGCCGTCGGTCCCGTATCCAGTCCCATCCAACGCCACCCCGATGACCTGCTCGTCAGCGGGACGCTCGTTGTCCGCCAGACAACTCGCCACGTGCGCGTGGTGGTGCTGCACCCCGACCGCCGGCAGCCCGGCCTCCTCCAGCTCGCGGGCGTACTTGGTCGAGAGATACTCCGGGTGCAGGTCGTAGGCGACGAGCCCCGGCATCACGTCGAAGAGGCTGCAGAAATGCTCGATGCCCTCCCGGAACGAGCGCAGCGTCTCGTAATTCTCAAGATCCCCTATGTGATGACTCATGAAGGCGTGCCGCCCCTTCGCCACGCAGAAAGTGTTCTTCAACTCGCCGCCGCAGGCCAGCGTGTGCCTCCTAAAGTTCTCCGCCACCCGCAGCGGCGCGGGAGCGTAGCCCCGGGAGCGACGCAGCGGGTACGGGTGATTTCGGAAGATTCGGGTTACCGTGTCGTCGGTTCGCATGTGAACTTCGCGGTCGTGGACGAGGAAGTAATCCGCAATTTCTCCCAACTGCCCGAACGCCTCGTCGTCCTTGTACGAGATCGGCTCGTCGGAGTTATTGCCGCTGGTCATGACGAGCGGGATGCCCTCGTCCCGCAACAACAGGTGATGCAGCGGCGTGTACGCCAGCATCACACCCAGCGTCGTCTGTCGTGGCGCAACGGCTTCGGCCACGCCGTTGTCGTTGTCCGGGCGACGTTCCAACAGCACCACGGGACTCTGCGGCGAGGTTAGCAACGCTTCCTCTTCCGGGGTGACGCGGCACAGTTCGCGCACCTGTTCCATGTCCCGCGCCATGAGGGCGAAGGGTTTATCCTGGCGAACCTTTCGATTCCTCAGCGTGCTGACCGCCGCCGCGTCGAACGGGTCGCAGGCCAGATGGTAGCCGCCGAGTCCTTTGATGGCGACGATGCACCGCCCGCGCAGCATCCGGGCGGCGTTTCGTACCGCATCCTCCTGTTTCATGTCCAGATCGTGTCCGAACTTGTCCAGCAGTCGCACCCGTGGGCCGCAGACCGGGCAGGCGTTCGGTTGGGCGTGGAAGCGGCGGTCGGCGGGGTCGTCGTATTCGCGTTGACAATCGTTGCACATCCTGAACGGGGCCATCGTGGTGGTTGCGCGGTCGTAGGGGATCTGGCGGGTTATGGTGAAGCGCGGGCCGCAGCTGGTGCAGTTGGTGAACGGGTAGCGGTAGCGGCGGTCGGCGGGGTCCAGGAGTTCCGCGAGGCAATCCTCGCAGGTCGCGACGTCCGGTGAGACTAAAGTGTTACGGCCTGCGCCTTCGCGGCTCTCTTCGATCCGGAATCCGCGGTCGCCACGGGACGGTATCCGTCGGGACTCTACCGCCTCGATCTCGGCCAGCGGCGGAGCCTCATTCTCCAGCGCAACCACGAAGCGTTCCAACTCGTCCGGTGGTCCTTCCACCTCAATGCGGACTCCCTCGGCGTCGTTTAGGATGGTCCCGGCGAGACCGTGCTTACGCGCCAGGGCGTAGACGAAAGGACGAAACCCCACACCCTGCACGATACCCCGCACGGAGACCTCTCGACGCTCTCGGACGGGTGCTTTCATGATGTCCGGGCGTGCGAACTCGTTAGAGAGTCCGTGCCGCTCTCCGGTAGTGTTTTGTTCGGCTTGATGGGCAGTTCGTACTCCTCCGTTCGGGATGCGAGGTTTTATTTACTCTACATCTTCCTTACCCTCAGATAACGATGGATCCTTCCTTTTCATCAGCCAGTCGCACCACTCTTCGACACCTTGTCCCGTGCGGGCACTGGTTAGGATACGCTGCACGCCGGGGTTCACCGCGTCGAGGTATCCTAGGAACTGTTCGAGGTCGAAATCCAGGTGCTCCAGCAGGTCCACTTTGTTGATCAGGACGAGATCCGCCGACCGGAACATCAACGGATATTTCACCGGCTTCTCCTCGCCCTCGGTGACGGAGTAGACCATCACGCGGGTATCTTCCCCGACCCGGAATTCCGCCGGACACACCAGGTTACCGACGTTCTCGATCACGAGGGTATCTATCTCTGGCAGCGGCAACTCCGCGAGCCCGGAACGGACCATGTTCGCATCCAGATGACACTCACCCCCGAAACCGGAGTCGGTGTTCACCTGCACGAGCGGGACGTGAAACCGGGCGAGCCGGTCGGCGTCGAGGGTGGTCTGCACGTCGCCTTCGAGGATGCCGAGGCGTAGCTTGCCGCGCAGTTGCTCCAGGGTTTTCTCCAGGAGCGAGGTCTTTCCCGCGCCGGGGCTGCTCATCATGTTGATGACGTAGTTGCCGGCGGCGTCGAACATCTGCCGGTTCGCGTGGGCGAGCGCGTCGTTTGCATCCAGGACGCCTTCCATGACGACTTTCTTTACGGCGGTGCGGTGCATATTTACGCTTCCTCCAATTCCAGTGACTCAACCAGTAATTCTTCTCCGGCCAGTATCTCCAGGTCGAAGTTTCCGCACGCCTGGCATTGCAGCGGGAAACTCTCCGGATGGCACTCCTCCGCGCAGTTGCGGCAATTTCCACGGACCGGGATCTCTTGCATGACCAGCTCCGCCCCCTCGACCGGCGTGCCTTCCGCCACGAGATCAAAGCTAAAAGACAGGGCGGACGGGACTACTTGCCGCAAGTGTCCGACCCTCATCGACACCTTGGTCACCCGCCGTCCGGCGGCCTGCTCGCCCGCGATCCGGACGATAGACTCGGCTATCGAGAGTTCGTGCAAATGTTCCTGCTCCTCACAGTCGACGGAGACGGCTGGATCTCCACTATCTTCCAACCCACATTCACCATAGCCTATAATCACCAACGCTGAAAGCCCGCACCTAGAAATTCACTATCTGGGAGCAAAAGTGGAAGAGCGATGAGCAAACCGATCGAACTCTATACATCATCGGGATGCACCTACAGCGACACCGCCCGCGAAGACCTGGAATGGCGCGGCGTCGATTTCGTCGAATACGACGTGGAACAGGATGCGGAAGCCCGCGAAAGAATGCTGGAACTGACTGGCGGCAACCGGACGGTACCGGTGATCTCCGAGGAGGGCAAACCGCCCCGGATAGGCTGGATGGGGCAGGGATGTTACGTCTGAAAGATGCCGGCTCACAAACCCTGCCAACAAACGGCTAAGATACGACTCGTGGAACAGACGCTAAAGAACAAGGTTGCCATAGTAACGGGAGCCTCCAGCGGCATAGGGGAGGCTGCGGCCCGGGCGCTGGCGTTTCGCGGGGCCGCCGTCGTGCTCGCTTCCCGGAACGAAGAGAGCCTGGAATCTTTGGCGGAGGAAATTTCCGCGTCCGGTGGCCGGGTGCTGGCCGTGAAGACCGACGTTTCGGATCGGGAATCGGTGGAGCGTCTGATCGGTCGTGTCGTGGAAGAGTTCGGCGCGCCGGACATTCTCGTCAACAATGCGGGGGTCGGGCTCTCGGGACAGGTTGCGGAGCTGCGGGCGGAGGATTTGCGGTACGTGATGGAGGTCAACCTGATCGGACCTCTAAACTGCATCCAGGCCGCCCTGCCCCACATGAAACCGGGCGGCCAAATCATCAACGTCTCGTCCGTAGTCGGTAAACGCGCCCTACCCAAAGTCGGCGGCTACTGCGCCAGCAAATTCGCCCTAAACGCCCTCTCGGACGCCCTGCGCGTCGAGGTCGCCAAACGCGGCATCACCGTAACCAGCGTTCAGCCCGGCACTACCAGCACCGCCTTCCGGAAAAACGCCCGGCGCACCCGGGATGAGAAGCGCGGCTGGCGGCCACCCAGCGTAACACCCGAACGGGTAGCAGAAAAGATAGTTCGGGCCGCTGAAAAAGGTGGCCGGGACGTGTACGTCAGGTTCTCCGACCGGCTCTTCGTCGCGGGAACGACACTATTTCCCGGCTTGACGGACCGGGTATTCCGACTCTTGCTGGCGCGAGACTAAACTTTTGGGCTTCGATGACAGCGCCCTGACCCGTCTCCGCCGCTACCGTGAAGAGGCCGACCGTTCCCTGCAGTTGATGCGCGAAGCGGAAGAGATGACCCGGAAGTTCGCGGAACGACTCTTCTCTGGTCTGGAACATACCTCGGCGCTCGGGAGGCAAGCCGGCTTCGAGGTGGAGGCGGCCCACACGAAAGACGTGCTCAACCTGAGCGTTACAGCGGGGCCGGGTGCGGAGGCGGAAGTCACGTTCGGGGTGTTGAGGGGCGCGGCGGCCGAGACCGATGAAGACTTGATGCACGAGGAGTTGAGCCGCTACAGCCTCGACCCCTCCGGGTATTCGGGGCGTATCGTCGGCTGGTCGTCGGCTGCCGGGGAGGACGTTTGCCAGACGTTCGCTGTTTATCGGGATGGCTTGTGGAAGACCAAAGGACTCTTCGTGGCGAAAGCTCGCGGAAGAGTAGACGACCCGGACGAAGTCGTAAACGGCTTCTGCCTGCGAATACTCGGACGGCTCGTGGATTTAGCCGGGACTACGGGCGGGGCCGCCCGCAAGTGGGATGCGGAACCGTACACACTGCCGGAGTTGCTGGGTGGTAAAAGTTTCCCTACGACGTTGCGCTTCCCCCGCTAGCCTCGAATTCGTCTACCGAACAAACTGTAAATCCCCGCGACGTGGGTTCCAGCAGTTTTTGGTGGACCAGTTCGTCGAATGCGGCGCTTATCTCTCCATCGGTGTTAGCCTTGAGGGTGTTGCGGAGGTCGTGGTGGTTGATCTCTCCGGGCCCCAGGAAGGAACAGAGCCCGGTATAGAGGACGCGGGCGGCGGGGGAGAGACCGGGAAGCGTCCAGACTTCCGGCTCGTACCAAAACTCCCCCGCTCCAACGGCGTTCGACGGACGCTCTCCGCGGGTGTCTTGTAGAAAAGTTACCTCCGGCAATGCCAACGGCATCAGAGGACGGTTCGGACCGTCTCCCCGACGGCGGGGGTGTGGATCTTGTGGTTCGGGGAGAGCCGGTAGGCAAGGTCGCTGATCCGGCGTTTGGAACCGTGGATCAAGATGATCTGACGCGGGCTCAATTTCTCCGTGATGCCGAGCAACTCGTCCTGAGTACAATGGGCCGCAAATCCTACCCGCTCGACGCGCCACTCTTCTTCCTCCCCCGGAACCCGGCTCGCCCCGTAAGCAGCTTCTGCGTTGGAGGGCAAAATAACCGCGTTCTTGTCGTCGTTCTCGAGCCGCTTCCGGTAGAAAGCCGACGCGCCACCCTGCATGGTCACGGGCGACGCGATAATGGCGCACGGGTTCGTGAGGATTCGTTCCCTCGCCGCGTCGTCGTTCGAGACGGCCCGGATGTTCTCGGAGAAGAACAACTCACGGGGGTCGCTGTGCTGCAAGTAGGGCTTCATGTAGCCGAGCTGCTCAGCGTAGAGCCGCTCGGAGGTCGTGACGACCGAACCGTCCACGTAGATAAAAACGTCCCGGTCCAGGCCGTACTCAGGCCCGTAGTGTTTGAGTCCTAGTATGATCTCCTGTGCCTGTCCCAAAGCGTACGTCGGGATGAGCACCGTGCCTTCCCGCTCCTGGACCGTGTCGTTAATGACCTTCACCATCGTCCTTACGGATTCGGAGAATGGCTCGAACTGCCTATCCGCCAGGGTAGCTTCCATGATGAGGAGGTCTATGTCTTCTACTTCCGGCAGCCGGGCCGATGGGATGGAGAAGTGGTCCTCCATGCAGATGTCTCCCGTGTGGAATACCGTCGTCGTTCCGGACTGCAAGAGGACGCTTGCAGCCCCCAGGATGTGGCCGCTCTCGGTCAGGGTGATCCGGGCGTCCCCGACCTGCAAAGGCTTACCGAACGGTACCGGTACGAGACGTTTGCTGACCTCGTGGATCGGGGCGCCGCCGGAAACGCCGCCCCCCATCGCCGCGTGGTCGTTTAGGGCGGAGATGATGAGGCGCGCCGACGGTGGCGTACAGTAGATCGGCAGATCCGGCCGGTCCCGCACCAGGATCGGCAACGCCCCGCAGTGGTCAAGATGAGCGTGGGTTATGACCGCAGCGTCCAGTTTTTCGAGATTTTTGAAGTTGGGGGCCGCCGGTCCACGACCGTCGGGCTTTATTCCAGCGTCCACCAGCACCCGCTCCTTGCCGAAGTCTAGCAGGTGGCTGCTGCCGCCGACTTCTCCCGCGCCCCCCAAAGCTCTAAACGAGAGTGTCGGACGGGGTTTGGCGTAAACTTCGGCCGTCAGGGCGGCCGCGCCACCGGAAATGCCATTACCCGTTTCCGGCGGCGCTACTAAAGAAGGGTCGTTGTCTTCGGCTTCTTCCGGGGTCGGACGCGGCTTTCTGGTTCGACGGTTCGAGCGTGGCTCGCGCAGGTCGGTTTGGGCGGCGAGCACCTTGCTCATAAACTCTAGTAGCTGGGCTGTGCGGGCAGCGGAGTCCAGGGTGTCTGGCAGCGCGTTTACCTCGTTCTTGACCGCCTTTACGAGCAGATCTCCAAACCCTTTGTCGGTGAAACGGGCGTTCTCCAGGGCGTCCTGGATGCGGTCTCGCTCGGCGGCCACGCGGCCCAACTCTTCGTGCATACTTTCTACGCGTTCGGCGGCTGTTGCATAAGATCTCCGCTCGCTCTCCAGGGCCCGCTCCAGATGCGCGCCGCGACGCTCCAACTCGGAGATACGGTCATCCAACTGCTGCCGGATCTCCGTGGCTTCCTCGGCGCGCTGCTCGGCCTCTTTTACCCGGGACGAGACGCCCTGGCGTTCGCCGGTAAGCACCTCGACCTCGCGGGCGAGGGCGGCGGCCCGCTCGTTGGCGACCCGCGTCGAAAACGAGAGTTGTTCGTTTTCGCGTTTCAGGCTCTTTACTTGATCTTCCAGATCCTTGGCTTGGGCATCTTCCGTGGCTTGCTTTTCGGCCTGCTGGTTCTCATCCCGCCAGCGTTCTATAAGGAGATCCACGACCCCGTCCGTCGTATCCTGATCGTCAGTCAGGGCGGCGAGTAGCAAACTCTCCGTAGTGTGAACCTTAGAGGTCTCTTCGAGGTTGTCTTGGGATACATTCTCCAAAGCCTCGAAGGTTTCCGGTGGTATTTGCTCTCCTACCGCTGTTCGGAAAGCACCCCAGGCTGCCGCATCTTGAATTATGCGGCGTGAAAGTCCCCGCACCATCTGGGCGCTGCCGCCGGTCTTGCGGGTTAGGGCGTCGGCCTGAATGCCGCGCGGTAAAAGCACCTCGTCCAACCCCGGCACGCTTTTACACAGGCTTGCCAGTGCGCGGCGGGTGTCTAACCGTCCGAGCCTTCGCCGGAGTAGCTCCTCTGGTAGATTTTCAGGCGGCAACTGCTGCGTAGGGAGGCTATCTTTGATTTCATCCGGTCCTCCCGCCTCAGTTTCTTCGTCTTTGGGTATGGGATCTGACATCAGGGCTCCTTCCGCGAATGCGAATGTTGTGTATCGTCTTCATACGGGCAAAATTTTATCACGACCATTCCGCCCTCCAGAGTCCTTCCCATGCCGATAGGCTTCGTATAAACTACCGTCATGCCAGATAACAAACAGTCGGAGCCCGTCAAAGTCCGCGCGAAATCCCCAGGAAAATATCCGATCCTGGTCGTCGAACTTCCTGCGGGCGAACTGCTCACTACTTACTACGAAACCGGTTACTCTCTGGAACACACCAAGCCGGTGAGTGAAGATTGGCTGGCAGAAAACGCCCTGGGCCGTCACAGCTTTATCGAAATAAACCCGAATGAAGAAGTGGAAGCCGAAGCGCTGGAGGATTACGTGAGGCGTGAAATTTTGGGGGAGTTCTAAGCCCTAGTTATTTCTGTTAGCTTGCTGACGCTCTTTGCGAGCTTCTTCTTGGGCTTTTTGGCGCTCTTTGCGGGCCTCTTCTTGAGACTGGTTGTTCTGACTGGAGCCCGGACCCGAACTATAGCCTATGGTCACGGTAGAGCCTGATTCGAGCTGAGTGCCGGCGCCGGGATCCGTGTACAGGACCGTTCCTGCGGGCCATTGAGCACTCTGAGAAGACAGAGTGGTGTAGGTAAAGCCCGCGTCGGTGATCTTTCTCTGCGCCGTTTGTAGGTTATCCCCCGCAACATCGGGTACCGACGTCTGCTCCGGCCCGGAACTGACCGTCACTCCTATAGAGGTTCCCGGCTCCGCGGTGGCTCCGGCGGCGAAGCTCTGGCCTATGATCCCACCCTCCTCGATGTCTTCACTCGGGGCTTTTTCGTTACCGCCGAGTTGTAGCCCGATGCCTTCGAGTTCGGCGGCGGCCTCGTCGAGGGTGTAGCCGTAGAGGTTGGGAACGGAGATCGACTCGGGGCCGGTACTGATCCTGATCCCCACGCCGGTTCCGGGTTCTACGCTGGTTCCGGCGGCGATGCTCTGCGAGATGACGTTGCCTTCGGCTACCTCGTCGCTAGCAGCACTGTCGTTGCCGTTGTACGTGAGACCGGCATCTTGAATCTCCGCCGCTGCTGCATCAAGGGACATGTCGTAGAGGTTGGGGACCTCTACGTTCGCCACCCCGGTACCGACCGTGATTTCGACTGTTGAGCCAACGTCGGCGGCGCTGTCGGCCCCGGGGTTTTGATCCGTGACCCTACCCTCCTGCTCTGCGGAGCTTTCACTCCTATTTTCCTTTACCTCGAAACCTTCTCCTTCAAGGGTGACTCGTGCTTCGGCAGGCGTAGTGCCCTTTACATCCGGTACTTCGTTCTGGCCGCTCGATACCGTAACCCCGATCTCGGAGCCTTTCTCTCCCTGTTCCCCGGGACTCGGATCCTGACCGAGTATCGTGTTCTCTGCTCGACTACTATTTTCCTGGCCGTTTTCGGCAATCTCGAAGTCTCCATCCACGTCCTGGCGGGCTTCGTCCAGAGCCTTTCCTTCCAGGTCCGGGACCTGGATCATGGCCGGCGCCGGTGGTCCGGTTGGACCTCCATCTCCGCTGAGCAGACTATAGCCGGCCCAGGCGAGCCCGGCCAGCAGGACTAGGGCGAGGAGCGCCAACGCGATGGGAAGGTATCTACGGGAACCTCCGCCACCGCTTTTCTGTACTTTGCGCGGTGGCGAGGGAGGGGGAGCGGCGGGCGGCATGACGCGGGTCATCTCCTGGGTACCGGCGCCCTCGGGTTCGAGACCCGCGCTTACCCGTTCAAGGTCCGCTGTGAGCGCCGCCGCGTCAGCGTAGCGATCTTCGGGGTTTCGGGCGAGTAGTCGCATCACCACGGCGTTTATACCGGCGGGAATGGAAGGATCTACCTCGATGGGCGGCCGCATCTCTCCGTTCACGTGCTTCATGGCGATCCCGATCGGCGTCTCGGCGTCGTAGGGGAGTTTTCCGGTGAGCATTTCGTAGAGGACCACTCCCAGTGAGTAGAGGTCGCTCTGCGGCCTCACCGGTTCGCCCATAGCCTGCTCCGGGGAGAGGTAGTGGGCCGTGCCCAGGATAGAGCCCGTCTTGGTCATCGTGGAGGAGGACGCTGCACGGGCTATCCCGAAGTCCGTCACCTTTATGTCGCCGGACTCGGTGATCAGGATGTTGTGCGGCTTTATGTCCCGGTGGACCACGTCGCTTTCGTGGGCGCACTTGAGCGCCTCGGAGATCTGGAGCGCCACCGCCGCCGCAGTCCGGGCCGGCAATGGCCCACGCTTTACGATGCGGTCTTTCAGCGTACCGCCGGGTAGGTACTCCATCGCGATGTAGTAGGTGCCGTCTTCGGTCTCGCCCCGGTCATAGATAGAGACGATGTTCGGGTGGGCGAGAGAAGCGGCGTTCTGGGCCTCACGCCGGAAACGCTCGATAAACTCCTCGTCGTCCGCGTAGCGGGTGCTCAAGACCTTGAGGGCGAGAGTCCTGTCCAGAATATCATCGTGGGCCAGGTAAACGTCGGCCATGCCCCCACTGCCAAGAGTCTCCTCCAGCCGGTAGCGGTTGTCGACGAACTGCTGCATCGGGGGCATTATATCGTTAACCGCCCGGATTCTGAACCGGGGGCTGAACCGGCTGTTGTCCGGACGGCGGAACGGGTTGTTGGGCTGGTGGTTGGAATGGCGTCTGCTCTGGCTGCTGTGGGCTCTGGAATGGCTGGAATGGTTGAGATGACGGTTGCGCCGGTTGCTGCTCGGGGCGTCTTTGTGGAGCCGGTTCAGGTTCCGGGGCTGGAATGGGCCCGGGTTCGACGCCCAGGTGTGCCGCCAGTATATCCGTTGCGATAGGAATGGCGGGCGTGTCGGCGTTGCCTTCTTCGTCGATCTCGGCGCCGTTTTCCACCATGACGGCCACGGCTATCTCCGGGTCGTCGGCGGGGGCGTAGGTGATCCACCAGGAGTGCGGGAAATCCGGCGGGGCTTCCGCGGTGCCGGTCTTTCCGGCCACTCTCGTATCACCGAGCTGGGCCTGGACGAGGCCACCGTCTCTGACGACGGCCTCCATCATGTTGCCGAGTTCGGTGGCCGTTTCCTCAGGTAGAACATTCTCCCGGACGCTGGAGCCACTTTTGTCGACGAGGACGCCGTCGGGGGACCGGATCTCACTGACTATCCTGGGCTCCATCATCTCTCCCTTGTTGGCCACGGTGGCGGCTACCAGTCCCATTTCGAAGACGTTGGAGACGACCGCACCCTGGCCAAAGGCCGCCTGGGCGGTGTATCCGGGGAGCCACTCGGCGACCGGCGGCCCGAGGTCGCTGGCGCTCACCGACAGTGGAAAGTCTTCATAGTTGTCGCCATAGCCAAACTGCTGGGCAACCTCCACCAGCTTCTCCGGGCCGACGATCTCGACGGCGATCTCGGCGAAGATGGCGTTTATGGAGATGACCAGGGACCGCGTTAAGGTCACTTTCCCATGATCTTCGTTTTTGTAGTTG
>JBARZO010000570.1:0-4061 GCA_049650165.1 Rubrobacteraceae bacterium | reverse complement strand
GTATAGAACTTGAGCGAGAATCCCCGCGGGTCGCGCACAGTGTCCGGGTAGCCCTGCTCACCGGCGACCGTCGAGAAGCGTGCGAGCATCTCCGTCTTTCTACCCTCTTTGAGAAAGTCCGCCCGACAGTACTTCTCCGCCTCACCATTTGCCTCGAAGTATCCGAAGGCTCCGCTGCCTTTAGCGTGGACTACCCGCTCAGGTACACGTTCTCGATTAAATTGGGCCATCTTCTGGATCAGGTAATGATCGTGCAGGGAGATCGGACCACCCGGCCCGTCAGTCAGCGAATGTTCGTCGCTCGGCGCCCCTATGCCGGCATCGGTAGTGGTGTCCGGCCTTTGTTGCTCGTGCTCACTCATGCTCGCCTCCTATTTCCCGTGGACTTTTCCGACTTCTTGGCGTAAGAGCCAGGCCTCGAATCGATTCATCTCCCAAAATCCAAAGCACGTATGAGTTTATTAGAGACCCGCAAAATCGCAACTAAATAATAATTGGTATTGAAATTAGATTTACGTTTCCGAGACTCTCGAAGCTGTTCGGACCCCATGGTTTCAGGCGCTACGAGAGGCTCCACCAAGGTACAAGTCTATTACTTTCGGGTCGTTTAACAGCTCTTTGCCAGGTCCGGTGAAGCGGTTCTGTCCCATCTCCAAAACGTAGCCCCGGTGGCTCATTGAGAGGGCGCGGCGGGCGTTCTGTTCGACCATCAGGATGGCGACGCCTTTTGAGTTGATCAGCTCTATGCGCTCGAAGATCACATCCACGTTCGCCGGCGAGAGCCCTGCCGACGGCTCGTCCAAAAGGAGCAGCGAAGGTTCCAGCATGAGGGCGCGGGCGAGGGCGACGAGCTGGCGTTGGCCGCCGGACATCGTGCCGGCCCGCTGCTTGCGGCGCTCGGCCAGGATCGGGAACCAATCGAACAGTTCTTCGTAGCGATCCTGTATTGTCTTGGGTTTGAGGTACGCGCCCATCTCCAAATTCTCCTCGACGGTGAGGGTCGGGAAGATGTTCTCCGTCTGGGGCACGTAGCCAATGCCGGCTTCTACGAGACGGTGCGTCTGAGCTCCGGTTACGTCTTCTCCCTCGAAGTTGACCGTACCGTCGCGAACCGGGACCAGCCCGAAGAGGCTTTTTATGAGGGTAGACTTGCCGGCCCCATTCGGCCCGATGACGCTGACGAGTTCGCCTTCGGCCACGTCTACGTCACAACCCTGGATGATGTCTACTTCCGGGTTGTAGCCCGCGTAGAGGTCGCGGGCTTCGAGCAGCGTGTCAGCCATCTTGCTCTTCATCTAAAGAAGTTTCGGCTATCGCCTCGTCTATCTCGCCGCCACCGGCTCCGAGGTAGGCGTTGATGACTTCCTCATTGCTCCGGACTTCGTCGGGGGTGCCCTCGGTTATTACTTTGCCGTTCGCCATGACGATGACGCGCTCGGAGACGTTCATCACCCCGTCCATGTCGTGTTCGACGAGTACAAAGGTCATGCCTTCGTCGCGGAGTTGGCCGACGTGTTCCAGGAGGCGGGCGCCGAGGGTCGGGTTTACGCCGGCCATCGGCTCGTCCAGCAGGATCATCTTGGGGTCCATCATCAGGGCGCGAGCCAGCTCCAGGAGCTTGCGCTGGCCGCCGGAGAGGGTTGCTGCGTAGTCGTCTTTTTTCTCGGTCAAGTTGAAGAGTTCCAGTAGCTCCATCGCCTTTTCGTGGTTGGCACGTTCTTGTTTACGGATCACCCACGGCGCGAACCAGGCGGTGAAAATTTTCTCTCCCGTTTGTCCCGGCGCGGCGAGCATCATGTTGTCCAGCACCGACATCCGGGCGAGAGACTTGGTTAGCTGGAAGGTCCGAACCAGGCCCCGGCGGGCGATGGCGTCCGGGGATTTACCCGCGATAGAGTTGCCATCGAAAGTAATGTTGCCGCCGTCGGCCTTGTAGAAGCCGGTGACGGCGTTGAAGAACGTGGTTTTGCCCGCGCCGTTCGGGCCGATGAGGGCGGTGATCTTCGCCGGCTCGACTTCCATCGAAGCCCCGTCGACCGCCGCGACTCCCCCGAAAGAGAGCCGTACGCCCTCGGTCGTCAGGATAGGCCTTTTACCGTTCTCACTGGTCAAGGACCATCTCCTCCTTATTGCCGAGGATACCCTGGGGGCGGAAGATCATGATCGCCATTATGAGCGCGCCGACCCCGATCTGGCGCAGGTACGCCGCCTCGGCGCCGGAGAGAAGCTCATTAGGTATGTACAGCGTCCCGTTGAAGATGCCCCAGAAGATGAGCGCCCCGACTACCGGCCCCCAGTGGCTCGCCGCGCCGCCAAGCATCAGGACCGTCCAGGCGTAGAACGTGATGATCGGCAGGTAAGTATCCGGCGCAAGACTACCAATATCCATCGCGAAGAACACCCCCGCGAGCCCCGCTATCCCCGCCCCGAGGGCGAAGGACTGCATCTTGTAGGCTGTCACGTTCTTGCCCAGGGCGCGTACGGCGTCCTCATCCTCCCGAATGCCTTTCAGCACCCGGCCCCACGGGCTCTTCAAGAGGATCCACATCAACACCCCCACGATAGCCACGGCCAACCACACGAGCACCAGCAGGTACTGGTCGGGCTCCAGAAAGCCGAGGCCGATGTCTTCCCGGAAAAAGAAGAACTCGTTGGAGTAGCCCCGGATGCCCCGCGGCCCGCGGGTAAGTTCCGAGACGCCGGGACCAGACTTGAGGACCAAGCGGAAGATCTCTCCGATGGTGATGGTTACTATCGCGAGGTAGTCAGTCCGGAGACGAATTGCCGGCAGCGCCACGATGATCCCTAGCGCAGTAGCCGTCACCATCGCCGCCAGGAAGCTTGGCAACAGCCCGACTTCAAACTGGGTGTTCAAAATCCCCATCGTGTAAGCCCCGATGGCGAAGAAGGCGACGTGGCCGAAGTTGAGCAGCCCGGTAAAACCCCAGTGCAGGTTCAGTCCCTGGGCCATAAGGGCGAAGATGCCCGCCGTAAGGACTACGCCTTCGAGGTAAGCGATCATAATGCTTGCTTCTTTCCCATTATCCCTTGTGGACGAACCAGTAAGACCGCTATCAGTACCAGGAACGCCACACCCATCTTGAGGTCGCTGGGCAGTCCGATGGCCGAGTGGGTCGCAAGCTCCTGGGTCACCCCGATAACGAGGCTCCCGATCATGGCTCCGTACGCCGACCCGATGCCGCCCAGAATAACCCCGGCGAAGATGAGCAGCAGCAGGAACCATCCCATGTTGCCGTAGATGCGGCCTTGCAAGCCGAGCATGATGCCCCCATAAGCCGTAAGGGCGCCCGCTATGAGCCAGGTGACCATAGTTATGCGCCCGACGTTTATGCCGCTCGCCTCGGCCAGATCCCGGTTGTCCGAGAGCGCCCGCATGGCTTTTCCGACCCGGGTCTTCTGCAAGAGTAGCGCCACGCCGAAGAGGGCCGCCGCGCTGCCGGCGATTATGATTATGTCTTGCGGGGTCAGGGCGAAGGGGCCAAAGTCTATGCGCTGGGAGACCGGGCCGTAACGCCGGACACCCGCGCCGAAGATCCAGAAGATCGAGTATCGCAGCACCAGCGCGAGCCCGATGGAGATGATGAGCAAGTTTACCGTCGAAGCTCCCCGGCGGCGCATCGGTCCCCAGAGGATCTTCTCAAGCCCGCCGGAGAAGGCGGCGCCGAAGAGGATCGCCGGAATAGCGGCGACGATCAGGGGGAGTCCGAGCCCGGTACCTGCGACGGCTATGAATGCTCCCAGGGTTAGGAAGTCACCGTGGGCGAAGTTGATCAGGCTGAGTATTCCGAAGACCAGTGTTAGACCGACGGCGGCGACCGCCACGACCGAACCTATAACGACGCCGTTGGCGATCAACTGAAGGGCTTCTGCCAAGCTTTTTTCTCTCTAGCGTAGGAAAGATAATTGCCGGGAATTCTCACCCCATCGACCATCCCTGTCAAGCTGCATCTTGTTCGAGAGATATGTTTGTCTTGCGAACCTGCGAGAAAATCATCGCCTTACTATTGCCCCGCAAATACGCTTTATGTATATTTCATGGA
>JBARZO010000569.1:0-2838 GCA_049650165.1 Rubrobacteraceae bacterium | reverse complement strand
TGAGCGGCTCCAAAGAGGGAGACAAGATGGTCAGTCTCTCAAGACGCATCTACGAAAAACTACTAGCGGCCTATCCCAAACGGTTTCGGGAGCTTTACGGCGATGAAATGGTAGATCTGTTCGAGGACGAGTGCCGCGAGCAGTTAGAAAGCGGCGGCAAAAGCAAGTTGTTCGTGGTCTGGATTTGTGCTGTTGCTGACCTAGTCGCTAACGTAGTCTTGGAGAGAGGACGGTTTACGATGGGTTCTTCTGTAGTGAGGTGGGGTGGTTTTCTGGCGGTCGCTGGAGGTTCACTACTGGCAATTTCCGGGATTCTTATGTCTTGGCTGCTTTCTCGCCAGACTTGGTCTTACGCATGGAACGTGGCAACGGTTGGGCAAATGGTGGGCATGTTGCTTCTTACGTTAAGTTTGGCGAGCTTGGTGGCTCTGCTTGCGAGTCACGGAGACTCACGTGTTTCATTGGCCCGACGAGAGCATTTAGGCAATATTCGACGTTTTACTCGGATGCAATGGTCTGCCATGGTAGGAGTTGTCTCAATCGCCGTAGCGGCGTTAGCCGCTGCCGGTCTGTTGACGATGTTCATAATGTTTGAGTTGGTAGGTATCGGCGATTCGAGCCGTTTGTATCCTAGCGATCTGGAAAATTTCTTGTATCCGACTTTGGGTGTGCTCGTTACTTTCGGATTGCCACTGGCGCTGACATTGTTGGGCTTGGCTGTTTGGCGTTCCAGAACTATGGGGCACTGGAGTATCTTGCCTTTGGGTGTGGGTATAGTGACCTTCCTCATTCCTCTAGCGACTATTACAGTGGCCCATGTGCTCTGGGGAGGAGTCTTGTCTTCAACCAGTTTTCTCCCGGTTATCTTAATAGTCGCAATTCCTGCGGCGGCAATCGGGACCATGTGGGCTCTGTTAGGTCTTGCGCTTGTGAGAATTGAGAACGCAGATCAAACTTTGGAAGCCAGAGTGGACGGTTGACCGCAACGAGATCGCTGAACCTTTGCACAGTACGGAGTTGTATAGTATCTAAAGTGACTCTACGGAGATCAGGCGCAACTCTCTTCGGGTCCGGTACAGGTTCCAGAAGAGCCCAGCCCCGAGACCGGCGACGCCCAGCGGGAGCAGGAAACTCTGCAGGCTAATGAGCGCCAGCGCCAGGTTCGCCCCCAGGACGAGACCCACCGTCGGTACGCAGCAGGCGAACCCTGTGAGCAGCGCCGGCAGGGAGCCGAGCAGCCCAGTCCACGAGAGCCGGCGGCAAGACCGGACGGTCGCCAGAGAGTAGGCGGCGCTCGCGACGTTGAGCGCGATGAGCCCGCCCAGCACGAGCCCGATCAGCAAGTTCACCGGGGACAGAAAGAGCGCGGTTCCGTTGAATAGATAGAGTGCCGCGACCGGCTCGAAGGTGTAGCCGGCGATGGGGTCGAAAAGCTTCGAGGCCCAGTTCTGGACCACCACGAAAGCCGGGTTGCCCTGTGAAGCGACGATTCCCCCTATTACGAGTTGCCTTATGGCGTACAGATAGAAGAAGAAATATAGGACACCGGCGGCCAGCGACATCCATAGCCGGGCGGGTTTCTCGAAGGACCAGTGGAGGATGTTGGTGTACGTCAGTCCTTTCTTCATGTCGTCAGGCCCGTTTCGGGATAGAAGGCGTACCAGCCGAACCACATTACCTCGTAGAAGTTGGCCGCCGGGAGCGTGGCGCCGCCCGGCCCGGAGAGCGCGAGGCCTTTCCGGCTCCAGGCGCGGCCCTTTTGGTCGAGAAGGTCGCTCTTGCCTCCGGGCTCGAATTCCAGAGTTTCGCCGTCCGTACTACGGTCGAAGATCCGCACCGTGCCCAGGTTTGAATCTGCGACGGCCGCGACGGGCCTGCCGTTCAGGTCAAGGTTCCACACTCTTCTCTGGAGGGCGGTCTTTTTGGGGATGGCGTGCCGTTTGTCGCCGGACTTGATGCCGACTACGACTTCTTTGGGGTCGAGGCGGTCGCTCTCGGCCAGGACCTCGAAGATGGTGGTCGGGTTCTCGTAATAGCCTTTGTCAGTGGCGGAGTAGGAGCCGTAGGGGTCCGTGCCGTAGCTGCGGAAGTGGCCAGTGTCGGTAGAGAGTACGGGGGCGTCTGTCCCCCGGTCCTTCCACTGCTTCCAGGTGGTCCACACGAGCGGTATCTCCTCCAGAGACTTTCCGCGCATCCGACCGACGATGGCGCGGCCCAGGATCTGGGGCCACTCGCTGTCCGTCGCCCGGTCGTACATCAGCAGGTTGGAGTTGATGAGGCTTCCCGTTGTTCCGAAGGTCAGCGGCTCGCCGTTAGGGGCACGTCCCTTGAAAGCCACCGTGGAGCCGGTGAGCGGACAGTACGTAATGGAGAGTTTCTCTCCCGCCACCTCGTCATTGACGATCTCATGCCACACCAGTACCGGCTGCGGATAGACTTTCGTCTCGCCCTCGTAGTCGAGGATGAATACCCTGTCATCCGGTTCCAACTGGTCGTCCATCTCTCTTGCGGAGACGAACTTCGGCTCGTCGATGGGCGGGATGCCGTCCTTGCCTGGTCCCCCCGATGCTACGTTGTTCTTTAGTTGGCCCAGGCTCGGGTTTTGGCCTGTTTGACTTTTGGTCTCACCGCTCTCCGGTGAGTAAGTCCCGCCGTCCGTCGAACAGCCCGCCGCCAACCCGGCTGCGCCGAGGCAAGAGATCTGCAGAAACTTCCGTCGTGTTAGCTTCCTGTTCATCTCGAACTAAAGTTACACCCGTTACACAATCGCCAGCGTGACGCACCTCACCCGGTATATCCGGTTATGCGATAGACGGGATGGGGAACGGACATATTACC
>JBARZO010000568.1:0-1662 GCA_049650165.1 Rubrobacteraceae bacterium | reverse complement strand
ATTTCGAGAATCGCCGCTACATCGTCCCCGGTGAGGGTGAGTACGCCTTCGTCTATCCGTTCGTCAAGACCCGCTCCTGGTACCAACTCTCGCTGGAAGAGCGGCAACGGATGATGAACGAGCACATGTACATCGGCCGCAAGCACTACCCGGTCAAGAACAACACCGCCTACTGCTTCGGAATCGACGACTACGAGTTCATACTCTCCTTCGAGGCCGAAACCCCCGAGAAATTCCAGGACCTGATGATGGAACTCCGCGAGAGCGACGCGAGCAGCTACACAGAGCTCGATACCCCCATCTTCACCTGCCGCCGGAGAAGTTTGCCGGAAATTCTAGAAACTTTAGGATAATTAATCTTTTTACTGTAGCGCCGGATTGTTGGCCTCGGGTACAATAGGCCATCGCACCAACCATAGCCGGGAGGCCTCTCACTTGGCCTTCCGGCTATAACATCGATTAAACAAATCTCTTTTTCTACCTCTGGACGCACAGCATATGGGCTGTATAATCAATCCCGACATGATTACTAGGATTAATGAAAAGCTGGGAGCCCGGGTCACGGAGATGGTAGGCAATACCCCGCTGCTGGAGCTACCGAATATCTCTCGCGAGGTTCCGGGCGTAAACATTTACGGCAAGGCTGAGTGGTACAACCCCGGCGGCTCGGTCAAGGACCGTCCGGCGCTGTGGATGATCCGGGCCGGCGAAGAAAGCGGTGCCCTCACGCGAGAGAAGACGCTTCTGGACGCCACGAGCGGTAACACGGGGATCGCCTACGCCTGGATCGGGGCGGCGCTAGGTTATAAGGTCAAGCTCTGCATGCCCAAAAACGCCAGCGAGGAGCGGAAGAAGATCCTTAGGGCCTACGGCGTCGAGTTCGTACTGACCGACCCCGGTGAGGGTTCGGACGGCGCGATCCGGGAGGCCCGGCGGATGTACGCCGAAGACCCGGAGCGATATTTCTACCCGGATCAGTACAGCAACCCGGCCAACCCGCGGGCCCACTACGAATCTACGGCCAGTGAGATCTGGGAACAGACCGAAAGCGAGGTTACGCACTTCGTAGCCGGCCTGGGCACGAGCGGAACCTTCGTCGGGACCGCCACGCGCCTCAAAGAACTAAACCCGGAGATAAAAGTTGTCTCTTTCGAGCCGGACTCTCCGTTTCACGGCCTGGAAGGCATGAAGCACATGGAGAGCGCGATAGTACCCTCCATCTACGACCCCATGATCGCCGACGAGAACCGTCGCACGGCGACCGAGGACGCGTACAGCATGGTCAAGCGCGTGGCCCGCGAGGAGGGCGTTCTTATCGGGATCTCCGCCGGGGCCGCCGTGGCGACCGCTTTAGAGGTGGCGCGGGAGATCGAGTACGGCACCGTGGTCACCATCCTGTGTGACGGGGCGGACAAGTATCTCTCCGAAAGTTTCTGGGAAGAGGACTAAGTTGCCGCTCAAAATCGGTCGAGGAGACGTAGAGAATATCCACCGGCACGCCCCAGAAACCTACCCCGAGGAGTGCGCCGGGGCCATCGTCGGCATGAACACCGGCGAGATGAAGGTAGTGACGGACGTCTGGCCCGCTGAGAATACCCACGAGGACGAACGCTCGCGGCGGTTCCTGATCGAACCCTTGCAGATAAAGAAGTTCGAGGAGCA
>JBARZO010000567.1:0-2456 GCA_049650165.1 Rubrobacteraceae bacterium | reverse complement strand
GCCAGTAGCAGGAATACCGCAACCTTAAGCTGTGTGGGCCCGCGAAGTGTACGCTTCGTTGGTGTCCCGGCGGACCTGGGATGGCTAAACCGTAACTGCCACTCGCAAAAAGTGATGGCTCTGAGAGTATGGCCCCCAGGTCCTTCCGAGGAGATCCTACAGACCGCTAGATTAGGATACGCGAACCATCGCTACTTAAGGTTGTGCCGGCTCAGGATTTCCGAAGTAACGGGAAAAAGACGTGCTGGCGACTGAAGGAGGCGGGGCGATGCACTGGATAGGGTTCGACGTGGGCAAGGCGTTCCATCCTAGTGTGTGCTAGATGGAGAGGGCGGAGTTGTTCTCTCCCGGCGGGTCGACGCGACCGAGGAGCAACTGGAAGCCGCTCTTTCGGAGATCGCCGCGTTTGGGAACACCGAGGAACGTATGGTCGGCATAGACATCGTAGGAGGGCCGGCCACCCTGCTAGAAGCCCTGCTGCTGGCGCAGTGTGAACAGGTACGCTATCTGCCAGGAACCGCCGTCAACAGGGCCCGCGATGCCTACGTTGGTGGAGAGCGTAAAAGTGATCCACAAGACGCCTATGTGATCGCCGACCAATTGAGGTTGCGGTGGAGGTCACTCTCCGAGGTACGTGTCAGAGACGAGACCCTTGAGGAGGTCAAAGTTCTCGTAAGCCATCGTGCGGACTTGGTACAAGAGCGGGTCCGGCGTATCTCTCGCCTGAGAGGTCTGCTCGCGGAGGTATTCCCTGGCATGGAAAGCGCGCTGGACTTGAGAAAGCAGGGGCCGTTGCTCGCCGTTACCAGGGTGGCAACGCCGAAGGCTGCCCGCCGACTCGGAGAAGCTCGTCTGGCCCGTTGGCTGAAAGCGAGGGGCGCACTCAAGTCGGGCTCCCTGGCCGAACGGATAGTAGGTGCCGCCAAGCGACAACGGCAAGAGACGCCAGCCGCCGAGGTGAAGGCCGCGCTCGTCGCAGAGATCGCCACGGAGATACTCAGGATCGGCCAACGTGTGTACGAGCTCGACGCGCGTCTCGAAGAGTTGGTAGAAGCAGATCCCAGAGGAGCAGTGGTGAGGAGCCTTCCGGGGATGGGACTCGTGTTGACGGCCGAGTTCCTTGCGGAGGTGGGCGACCTTACTCGTTTCGGCTCCGCCGACCGGCTCGCTGCAGCCGCGGGTGTCGTGCCGGTGCTTAGGGCTTCCGGGAAGGTCTCCTACCAGCGAAGAGCGAGAAAGGGAAACCGTGCCCTGAAGAGAGTCTTCTACCGCTCGGCATTCTGCGCACTCTCCAGCCACGAAGCGAGCCGGGAATACTACCGGCGCAAGCGTGCGGAGGGAAAGGGG
Source organism: Rubrobacteraceae bacterium (assembly GCA_049650165.1). GTDB lineage: Bacteria > Actinomycetota > Rubrobacteria > Rubrobacterales > Rubrobacteraceae > SIRX01. Next base: position 1,109 of record JBARZO010000567.1, on the reverse strand, counting down.
GCCCAACAAGCGATCATCGCGTTAGCCAGGCGGAGGGTCAACGTGCTGTGGGCGATGCTCAGGGACGGGACGGCCTACAACGATCCGTTACCTATTACAGCTTGAAAAAAGCGTCAGGATACTCTTAGGCGATCCATCTAACACCAGTCTTCCCCACTCCGCCAACTAGATCAATTATCCTTTAGCAATACCAAATAATCAAATTTACGCAAAAGTCGACGGCTATCCAGTTTTGACGACTTTGGAGAGCCAGAAGAGGGTATGAAATCTGCTCGAACAGTCCTGACGGTCTATATCTCTATAATCTCCGTCCCGTCTTCGCGGGCTATGACCGCGGCCCGTGAGAGGCCAACGAAGAGCCCGCACTCGAGCGCGCCGGGGATGTCTTTGATCTCTTTCTCCAGTCCGCCCGGGTCCGGGATAGAGTCGAAGATACAATCCACCGTGTAGTGGCCTCCATCCGTCACGAACGGTCGACCATCCTTCATACGCAATGCGGGCTCGGAGCCCAGGGCAGTGAGCGCCTCTACGGTGCTCTCCCACCCGAAAGGTTCGACCTCCACGGGGAGCGTTCCTTCCCCGAGCGCGTCTACCAGCTTGGAAGAGTCGGCCACGACGATCAAGCCGTCTCCGGCGGAGGCTACGATCTTCTCCCTGAGAAGTGCTCCGCCGCGCCCTTTTATGAGGGCAAGTTGGGGATCTATCTCGTCCGCCCCGTCTATCGTGAGATCCGGTCGCGCTTCAGATAACTCTACGAGCGGTATGTTCTCTTGCCGGGCTTGCTCGGCGGTCGCCTCCGAGGTCGGGATGCCTCGCACGTCGATCAACTCACCCCCGACGAGCAGTTCCCCGATCCTCTTGACCACCCAGAAGGCCGTGGAGCCGGTTCCGAGCCCTACTATCATGCCGCTCTCGATGTAGCCATCCACGGCTGCGTTGGCGGCGAACCGTTTCTGCTCCTCGACCGTACCAGACACTATGCTCCCCCAAACATTCGAAACTGGGACCCGGGAGGATCCAAACTCTCTAAAACTCGTCCACCTTTTACCACCGGGCGCAAATTACCGCGTTGTCCTACGCGCCGTCCGGCTGAACGTCCAGCTTGACTT
>JBARZO010000566.1:0-2532 GCA_049650165.1 Rubrobacteraceae bacterium | reverse complement strand
CATCACGACGCCACCAATAAGAGCGCTAGCTACCGGTCGAGTGCTTCCAGAAATCCACGCCCCGATGAGCCAAACTACCACCCAAACTACGCCCATAACAGCAGCGTAAGTCAGCGCGCTTGGTCGATTATTGGATCTCATCCACCTGTCCTTTCCATAAGAGCCTTTAGATATTTTAGCTCTCCTACACATCTCGGCGAACTGTCGCCGCGTTCACCTTGCATCTTACCCATGCGGATATACTCAGCAGGTGGATAATGGAACCAGGATCGCAGTAAAGACCGAGGATTTGGCGAAAGTCTACGGTGAGGGCTCTACGACGGTTCGGGCGCTCAAAGAGGTTTCGCTGGAGTTTCCAGAGGGCGAGTTCGCGGCGATCATGGGTCCTTCCGGTTCCGGCAAGAGTACCCTGCTACACATCCTCGGAGCTTTGGATCGTTCATCTTCGGGGCGTGTGATCGTCGGTGGCGTAGAGCTTTCGGGGCTCTCGGATAAGAAGCTGACTATGCTCCGGAGGGAGCGGATGGGCTTCGTGTTCCAGTTCTTCAACCTGATACCGACACTCTCCGCCGAGGAGAACGTGCTACTGCCGGCCCTGATCTCCGGCGAAAAACCCGCCAAATACGACAAACGTCTCAACGAACTGTTGGATCTCGTGGGATTAGCGGGACGCCGGGAGCATCGGCCCGACGAACTCTCTGGCGGCGAGCAGCAGCGGGTGGCGATAGCCCGTGCTCTGGTCCGAAACCCGGACATCATCTTGGCCGACGAACCGACCGGAAACCTCGACTCCAAGACCGGAACCGAAGTATTGGACTTGATGCGAGAGTCCGCCGCCCGTTACGAGCAGACGATCATCATGGTCACACACGACCCCCGCGCCGCCTCCGCTGCCGACCGGGTAATTTTCCTAGCGGACGGACAGGTGGTGGATGAACTCCGCAAACCGAACCCGGACGAAATCCTGGAGCGCATCAAAACTCTCGAATCGGCCGGATAAAGCCTGTGGAGTCTCAGCCTAAATGCCGCCGGCCACGAGGCCGAGAAGGATGAGGACCACTAGGACGAGCAAAACTCCTCCGTTGAAGATGGTCCCGAGCACGGAGAATATCCTCTTCCGCTGGCCCTGGACGATGCCGGCGATGCCTAGCCCAAGACCTAGCAAGTACAGAAAAAAGCAAGCAAATATACCGATTGAGGCCAATGCCAGACTGGTGACGGCGGGGGAGTCCTGCAGTCTTTCTTGTAGCTCTTGGGGATTTACGTTCTGGCCGTCTATACCTTGTAGCGCCTGGGCCGTAAGAGTACCGGCCACTATAACCAGGGCGACGATCACGACGGTCGCCAGAATCGCGATAACGAAAGATGTTATGCCCATCCGCGAGTGTCCGGTTCTAGAGTCGCTGTCGATTGTGCTGTTCTCTGTCATCTCACCTCTCAGGTTAGCACGTCAAACTACTGAGGTCGTTGCGGCAGTATGAAACTCCGACGGTTCTCCAACCTTAGCTTCCGTAACCTCGGTTCGCGGCCCCAACGCACGGTCCTCACCACCATCGGGATAGTGCTCGGGGTCGGCATCGTCTTCGGGGTGTTGACCCTCTCGAACACGATGTCGAGCACCTTCAAGGAACTTTTCACCCAGGCGTATGGGTCTGCGGACCTTACTATCACAGCCGCCGGCGGCAGTGGCACTTTCGCCAGAGACAATGTGGCGGAAATCCGTTCTACACCGGGCGTAGAGTCCGCCGCGCCGAGGCTGTCGGTGCCGGCGTCCCTGATCCTTGACGAAACAGACGAAAACGGCCTGCCACAAGTCCAGAGCATGCGGCTCTTCGGCGTAGAGCCGGACTCAGCCTCCCTGGCGACGGGTTTCGACCTGACGGAAGGCCGGTACCCGCGCAACGGTGCGGAGTTGACCCTCGATGGCGGCACGGCTGAGTCTGCCGGGTTTCGAGTGGGCGACACGGTACGCATCGGAACGCCGCAGGGTCCTGAAGAAGCAAAACTGGTCGGGCTCTTGAGGATACCGGGCGGTTCGTTCGGCGGGGTGGGGTTCGGGATGGCCCCGATGCCCTACGCGCAGGAGGCGTTCGATAGCAAAGGGGAAATCTCCGGTGTCTCAGTGAGCGCGGCGGAGGGTGTGGCGCTGCCAGAGTTGCAGCAGCGGCTCGACAGGGGGCTCGGGGATGGGTTTCAGGTGGAGCGATCTTCGACCCGCACGGATCAGGTGAGTAGCCAGTTGCAGGGGTTCCAGATCGCTCTGCTCTTCTTCGCCGGGACCGCGCTCTTCGTCGGGGCTTTCCTGGTCTTCAACGCGCTCTCCATGACGGTGCTCGAACGTACCCGGGAGCTCGGGATGCTGCGGGCATTGGGCTCTACGCGGGCCATGATCGGTCGCTCCGTGATGATAGAAGCTATTCTCTTGGGAATCTTCGGCTCGTTGGTCGGGGTGCTCTTCGGATACGGAATGGCGCGGGCGCTCGTGTTCCTCTTCGGCAAGGCGTTTACGTTCGAGATCACGAAGCTCTACAT
>JBARZO010000565.1:0-2957 GCA_049650165.1 Rubrobacteraceae bacterium | reverse complement strand
CTGAGTTGGGCGCGAGCGCTGTCGGCTTCGTGGCGGTTGAGCTTCATCATCCTGAGAGCAACATGGGTGAGATCTCCATGCTGGCCGTCGACCCCGACTACCAGGGCGGTGGCATCGGAACCGCCTTGACCGAGTTCGCGCTCGACAGGCTCAAAGACGCTGGGATGACGGTAGCTATGGTCGAGACAGGAGGCGACCCCGGTCATGCTGCGGCGCGCCGCACGTACGAGAAAGCCGGCTACGTCTACCTGCCGATAGCCCGTTACTTCAAGAATCTGTAGCCTTTCTCGTCAACGGAATAATCTTGTGGTTCATTAGACGCGCACTATCCCAGAAAGCCCACCGGTCGCCACCAGACGAGCGCGACGGCGGCCAGGATGGTGAGAAAAACCAGGGTCAGCAGGAGACCAACTTTTAGCAAGTCCCAGGCGTTATAAAGGCCGGTCTCGTAGGTGACCAGGTTCGCCATCGCCTGTGAGGGAAGGACGAACGTGGCGAGTCCTGCCAGTGCGACCGTCATCCCGATCACCTCCGGTGGCAGGCGGAGCGCCGTCGAGGAGGCGAGGAGTATCGGGAGTAGCGTGGCGGCCGCCGGTGTGGAGCCGGCGAAGGCGAGCTGAAAGACGAGCATCATGCCCGCGACGGAGAGGACTCCGAAGATAGCCCCCACGCGGGCCAGGTCGCCGATCCCCGCCCCGAAGAGTTGCTCTCCGACCCACTCCGCCGCCCCGGTATCTCGCAGCGCCAGGGCCAGTGAGAGGCTCGCCCCGAACATAAAGACCGAGCTCCACGAGATGTCCAGCGCCTCCGCCCAGGAGATAACCCGCAACGGCGAAACGGCCAGCAGGGCGACCGCGAGGAAAGCCGGCACGGAGGGATGCCATCCGGTAAAGGGTTCCAGCATCCAGAGTATTGCTGTAAGGGTCAGTATGCCGGCGAGCCGCCACTCGGCGTTTTGGGTCGGGCCGAGGTCCGACAGGTTATCGGAGACGGCGGCGCGGTCCAGGGGTTCTTCATTCCGGGTGGGGAAGAGGAGCGTGAGACCGCCCCAGAGGGCGAGGAAGGCCAGGATCTCGATCGGCCAGGTTAGGGCGAGCCACCGAAAATAGGTCAGACGCTCGCCGCCAGCCCCGACTACGAGGTCCACGGCTAGCACGTTGACGATGGCGGCAGGCAGGATGGCTATGCCGCCGAGTGTGGCCCCGAATGCCAGGCCGAGCATGAGCCGCTTGGCCCCGTTCGGCGACCCGCGCCGGACAAAGGCTTCCGCCACGACGACCACTACCGGTAGAAGCGCTACGGCCCGCACTACGGTGGAGGGAACGAAGATCGCCGAGACTGCTAAGGCTACGAGCAGGCCAGCCAGGACGCCGCCGCTCTTCGGTGGTACCCGGAGCAGGAAGAGGTAGGTGAGCCGGCGGGCGAGCGGGGTCTTATCTATGGCGGAGGCCATCATGAAGCCGGCCACCAGGAGCAGTGTCGCTGAGGAGCCGAAGCCCGCGACGGCCCCGGATGCGGAGGCGGCGCTCGTGGCGCCGAGAAAGAAGATCACGGGTATAGACGTCGCGGCGAGTGGGACGGGACGAAGGATCCAGGCGAGCAACGTTCCCGCAGTTATTGCGAGCGCCCAACGCGCCGGAGCGTCCAGACTTTCCGGCAACATGTATAACGTGGCAAACGCAGTCGCGAAAGGCACGACGCCCCGCGCCACGAGGCTCACCAACGCGCGTCGGCTTTGGTTTAGAGGCTTCGGATTCTCGTTATCTTCGCTCAATTCCAGGCTTTCATGCCGACCAGCATACTACGATAGATCGGCGAAAATCCCGGTGTAGGAGCCCCACTTTTTGCATCCCGCTTTCTCCGGGTACGCTGTGTGAACAAACGACGAATTGAGGAGGCCCGATGCAGACGAAATCATCGGAGGTAGATGGAATAAACATGAGGTGGGAGGAACAGGGGGAGGGAACCCCCGTTGTCTACGTCCACGGCATCCCCACCTCGCCCCGGCTCTGGCGGCACGTCATACCGCAGGTGGAAAATGCTCGCTCGCTGGCCTGGGAGATGGTCGGTTACGGCGGCTCGATAAACGAGGGCCGCGACCGGGACATCTCAGTCACCAAGCAGGCGGACTATCTCGCGTCGTGGATGCAGGGGCTCGGGCTCAAAAGCGCCGTGCTCGTCGGCCACGATCTCGGTGGGGGCGTTGGACAAATACTTGCCGTTCGGTATCCCGAGTTGGTACGCGGGCTCGTCCTGACTAACGCCATCTCCTACGACTCCTGGCCCATCCCACAGGTCAAGTTCCTGCGCGCGGCGGCTCCCGTGGTAGAGCGGCTGCCGGACGAGGTTTTCCGACTCGTATACACGAGCTTTATGAATGGGGGACACGGCAACCGTCAACAAGCGCAGGAGGCTGTCTCGGAGCACTTTACGTACTACGAGCGGTCCGACGGCGCGGCGGCTTTCGTGCGGCAGGTACAGTCTCTCAACGTACAGGACACTCTGGCGGTCGCCAACCGGATTCCTGAGCTAAACGTGCCGGCTCGTATCGTTTGGGGGGCGGCGGACGAGTTCCAGAAGATCGGGTACGGTTACCGGCTCGCCTACGAGCTGGGCGCCCCGCTGGAACGCATCGAGGGCGGTAAACACTTCACGCCCGAAGACCACCCCGACCGTATCGCCGGGGCCGTCAACAGTTTGCTTCAGGAAGTAGCCTAGCCAAAGGTTATTCCCAGTATCCAGTTAGCCAGTGTAAACGCCGTGGCGAAGATGAGTATGGCGCCGATGAGGTTGAGCCACACCCCGGCACGCACCATCTGGACGATCGTTATATGACCCGAGCCAAAGACTATGGCGTTCGGTGGTGTAGCCACCGGGATCATGAAGGCGCACGTCGCCGCCAATGCCGCCGGGACCACGAACGCCAGCACATCGAGGTTCAACCCGATGGCTGCTCC
>JBARZO010000564.1:0-1678 GCA_049650165.1 Rubrobacteraceae bacterium | reverse complement strand
CTCGAGTTCGTAGGAGAAAAGGTTCCGTCGGAACTGGGCTCCGCAAAGAGTACGGAGGCTAAGGTGCTGGAAAAACTGGAAGATACGGAGCATCTTTCGCGGGACGCGGGTCTCAAGATAGTACGCGACGCGTGCGATGAATTGGAGTACCAGGTACAAACCCTCTACCGGAACGAACCGGCAGAGACGACGAAAGCGGTGGCAGATGGGGAATAACACTTCTTACAATGAAGTCTACAAAAAGCCGGGCCAGCCCCGCGAACTTTACAAGCCACTCATAGAAATCGTTCGGGGCATCGGGTCCGGAGAGTTCTCCAAAAGGGAGTCCGCAGCCCGCGAATGCCTCCGGAAACTCGGGGCCACCTTCCCACTCCCGGGGAGTCAAGGCGAGCAAGAGCGTGTCCTGCCGGCGGACTGGACACCCCGCATAATCCCCAAGGATCACTGGCAGAAGATCTCCTCCGGCATCCTGCAACGCGGAAAGGCCATCAACGCGTGGCTCGCCGACCTGTACAACGGCGATCAGAGCGTAGTGCCCCGCGAGATAGTCGAGAGCAGCGTCTTCTACCGGGATAGTCCACTGCCCGAAAGCTGCGTCGATGTCCCGGTACACGTTTACGGCCCGGACCTCGTTCACCTCGGGGACGGAGATTACGTGGTACTCGAAGACAACGTGCGGGTTCCGAGCGGCGTCGGTTACTCGGAAGCACTCCGCAAAGCCGGTCGAGAGATCATGGGCGACCTGTTCGAGCCGTACGACGTCTGCAAAATTGGTGGCTACTTCGACATGATCTGTGCCACCATGGAGGCCGCCGCCCCTCCCGGCGTGGAGAACCCCTGCATCGCCGTCGTGACCCGGGGCGAAGGGGACTCGGCGTACTTCGAACACAGCCGCATCGCCGAGGCTTGCGGGTTCCGGCTCCTCACGCTCGGGGACTGCTACGTGGAGGACGGCGAGGTCCGGGATCTCTCAGACGGGCAACGCATAGACGTAATGTACCGTCGCTTCGACGAAGACTACATTGAGACCGACCTTCCCGAGCTAGAAGACGTATACATGAGCGGCAAGGTCAGCTTCGCAAACGCCCTCGGCGTGGGGGTCGCCGACGACAAGGCGGTCTTCCCTTACATCCCGGCCATGATCGAGCACTACCTCGCAGAAGAGCCCATCCTAAACAACGCCCCCACCTATTCTCTCGTCGAGTCCGAAGGAGGCGGAGAAACCCTGGATCGCCTGGAAGAACTGGTCCTCAAACCCCGCGAGGGCTCCGGCGGACAGGGTTTGCTCGTGGGTCCCGAATCCAGCGCAGAAGAAGTAGAGGACGCCCGCCAGAATGCGAAAGAAGACCCCGTAAACTTCATCGCCCAGGAGACGCTGGATTTTTCTACCCACGTCCTGGACGAAGGCCGCGATGGCAACATAGAGTTGGCAGAAGCTTATATAGATTTGCGGGCGTTCGTGTTGCCCGCCGTCGGTTACGTAATGCCCGGCGGACTCACCCGGGTCGCCAACCCCGGCACCCGCGTCGTGAACTCTTCGGCGGGAGGCAGGATCAAAGACACCTGGGTCTTGAACGCCTAAAGGCTTCTATCATCCACCGCTTATGGTCGTCTTGGCCTTCTCTATTGCCTTGGTCTTCTCCTGCTGTAACCTCTTCTCCACCTTAGTCTTTTGTTT
>JBARZO010000563.1:0-4742 GCA_049650165.1 Rubrobacteraceae bacterium | reverse complement strand
GTGAGTTGGTAGAGAGCGCCAGAAGTAACGGCGCGTACTCCGAGAGGCGGTTGTGGCACAGGATCGCTTCTTCCGGCCCGGGCACGCTGACGTGAACGTGCTGGCCGAAGATAACTTCTCGCTGGGCGACCCACCGTAGAGTCTCTATAACTTTTCTGTAGCGTTCCTGATCCGTCACCTTCTGGTCCTGGTAACGAGAGAAGGGATGGGTGCCGGCGGAGGCCAGGGAGGCGCCGCAGGCGGCGGCCCACGAGCCTACCCGACCGCGCAGTTCTCGCAGATGGTTCGCGGCTTCGGCGGCTGTTTCGCAGACCGGAGTCTTGGTTTCCAGGACTGACTGGAACAACTCGTAGGAGATAAGTTCCGCCAGATCCTCGGGGAGGCGGGCCATGATCTCCTCTATCTTCGGGACTAGCTCGCCGGTGGCAGCGTCCACGACGGAGAGTTCCTCCTCGACCCCTATCGTGTAGCCTCCGTTGCCATTAAATTCTATCGGCATGGCTTTCTCCTTTTCGCCGGCTCCCGTCAGGAGCTGAGGGCTTCCTCCGCCCAATCCTCGTAGACTTCCCTCGGCGCTTCGCCCGAGTTCGCAGCTACTATTTCCCCGTTTCCGTCGACAAAGTAAACTGTCGGAAAGCCCGACACCTGATACTCGGCTCCCAGAGGAGGCTCATAAACTGCCGGGCTGGATATATCGTACTCGTTCACGAACTCCCGCACCTTTTGCGGATTGTCTCCCTGAGCATTGTCGATCCCGGCCATTACGATGTTCAGATCCTCATACTCTTCTTCCATTTCGCTGATGATCGGCGCTTCGTTCTGGCAGTGCGGACACCAGGTTGCGAAGAAGACCAGCATGGACGCCTCGCCTTCCCCACCACCTACGGAGACATTCCCACCGTCTACGGTTTCGGTGGTGAGTTCCGGAGCCTGGGAGCCTTCTTCGAGGAGCCCCTGGTCGTTGGGGGTGAAGTTCTCCGCGCTTCCGCCACCGGTGGTGCTAAATACGGCGACCAGGGCGATGACCAATATGGCGAGCGCGGTAAAGCTGGCCAGTATCAAGATTAAATTCCGGTTGTTGCCGGAGGACGGAGACTTGGTTGGTTTGTTCGGACCTTTTTTTGAGAGGGTGTTTCGCGACATTTTGGGACCTCTTTTAACGGTTTCGGCGATATTGCGGTAACATACTAACCGCTTTGAAGTCGAAAGGCCAAAATCCTGTTTCCCGGGTGTCACGCACTCTATCCAACTCTTACGCGACCCTGATCTCCCGTCTCGTCCTCGGCGGGGTGTTCCTGGTCGCCGGTATCACCAAAGCCTTAGACGCCGGCGGGTTCGCCGCCTCGATCCGCTCTTACGGGCTCGGCCTGCCCGAGTGGTTTGTCAGCCTCTCCGCCTACGGGCTCCCGTACCTGGAAATACTGATCGGCCTTTACCTCATCGTCGGGCTCTTTACGAAACTTTCGGCTTGGACCACGAACGCTATGATGGTCGTCTTTATCCTGGCGTTGCTACAAGGAGCCTTGCGGGGACTGGAGATCGACTGCGGCTGCTTCGGCGGCGCCGCGACTGCAGAAGAACCAAGCCTCTGGTCAGCTTTTGTACGAGACTTTGGTTTCCTGGCCCTCGGCCTTCACATAGCCCTCGCCCCGATAGGCCGCTTCAGCGTCGACGCCCTGCTCCGGCGGGGTAGTGTGGAAGATGAGGCTTACGAAGCTTGACCTGGGCCAACATCGCCCCGATGAGCACCAACAGACCACCCAGAACTTTCAAGAAAGTCAGTTCCTCACCGAGCAACGTCACCCCGAGCACACCCGCCACCACGGCCTCCAGGGTGGCGATGATCGCCGCCTGTCCAGCTTCGAGCCGGCGTATGCCGAACGTGTAGAGTGCATAGCCCAGAGCCGTGTGGGCTAAAGCCATCAACAGTAGCAGCGCATAGTAGGTTGGAGGAAGTCCGGACAGGGTGGCTAGCGTCGGGATGGCGGAGATCAACATGATAGCGGCACCGAATCCCAGGGCGTAGGTCAGGATGGTCGAGGGGTTCAGGCGTCCGGTTACCGGTTTTCCGAATACCGGATAGAGTCCGAAGCACAGTGCTGCCAACAGTCCCGTAGCGAGCACGAAAGGACTCACTTCCAAATTCGCCGGGTCGTAAGCGCCAGCGACCAGGAAGATTCCTCCAACCGTCAGGACCAGCGCCAGTATCTTCGGCAGTGTCAAGCTCTCACCCAGAAAGATACGCGCCAGGATCACCACCATCGCCGGGAAACTGTACAGCAGAATGGCCGCCGTCCCGATGGTGCTCTCCTGAACGGTATAGAAATAGAACAGGTAGAACCCCGCCACCCCAAACATTCCCATAAAGAAAAGGAAAACGAGATCCCGCGCCCCAACCCGCAAAGTGCCAACGCCCCGCGTAGCCAGCAGAAAGCCAACCACCGCGAGCCATCCGAAGATCCCACGAAAAGCGACCAGCGCCTCGAACGAAACGCCCTGAGCGTAGAGGAGTTTGGCGAGATACCCCAAAGTTCCCCACATAGAAGCCGCCGCCGCGACAGCTAGGGCACCGAGTAGCCGGCCTCTAGTCTCGGACAAACTTTTAGTGCCGGTCGAGTTTGCTAAAGATTCTTGTGATAGGTTCAGTGTTTTTCGACATACTCCACGCCTGCGATGCCTTCGAAATCGCTATCCTGGGTCCAGACGGTGGCATCGTAAGTTCGGGCCGTGGAGAGTATGATGCTGTCCGCCATTGGTAGCTTCATGTCTGTGGAAGTCTTTGCCGCATCGAGTGCTAGTTCGGCGTCCAGCTCCACAACGTCTCCGCGCTGCATCGCCGCAACCACCTGAAGCGCAGCCCCTTCACCGCTTGGCTCGGCCAGGAGGCGTTTGAACACCTCGTATATACTGATCGAAGGTATTATCAACGCCGAAGCATCCTCTATAGCGGCCTCGAAAAAGTCCGCGTTCGGCCCGTCGGCGAAATATTCTATCCAGCCCGAAGAATCCACCACATTTTTCGTCGGCACCTTATATCTCTCGGTCTGAGACACGTTCTATGGAAGAATCCATGCCCCGCAGAAAACCTCTCATCTCCCTGACCGGCGACATGGGGATCAGCTCGATCCTACCTCGGTAGCGCAACACCGCCACCTCCTGACCGGGTCTTATATTCAAGGATTCCCTCACCGCTTTCGGAATGACCACCTGATATTTGGGTGACACTTTTACGGTGTCCACAAAAGCTCCTGTTCGATACGCTAGTCGTAAAACGAAAAACCAGTCTACCATCTCTCCGACTATGAAGTGATCGTGCTCGCTTTATACGCAGATGCGTTTCCAGGCTACGGTTGAGCTAAGGACAGTTCCTGACCGTGTCTTTGCGGTCCGATGAACAGAGGTCTCGCCCTGCGCCGCCATCTGCCACGTCTCCGCCTCTGCCATCCCGGGCTCTTAGCAGGTCGGACTCTTTTCCTCCACTTAGATGATCTTTGCCTGTTCCACCGTCTAGAACATCCGAACCGTCGTCGCCGGAAATCCGGTCGTCATCCCGGCCACCGTTTAGTATGTCTTTTCCTGCACCGCCACGGATCACATCTCTGCCTCCACCGCCTCTGACGATGTCTTTACCAGAGAGAGCGCAGATCACATCTCTGCCCCGGGTGCCGCGCAATACATCGTTCCCGGGCGTTCCGGTAATGGTGCAACGAGCCGGTTTGGGTTTCGGTCTGCCGGGAGGTTTATTCTGTGGTGGGGGAGACTTGGTACCGTTTACGGCGGCGAGGGCGTTTATGCGACCATATCCGTAACGAGCGTCTTTGCCTTTCTTGCCCAGATCCAGCGCGCCGTTCTCTATCCGCCGGCGAACTTGAGACCGGCTAAGGTCTTTGCCGGCGAGCAATCCGGCGAGGGCCGAGACGTAGGGGGCGGCCATGCTGGTGCCGGACAGAGAGCCGTATTTGTTACCGGGCAGGGTGGATACCACGCCGACGCCGGGAGCGGCGATGTCAACGGATCTTCCGTAGTTGGAGAAGCCGGCTACTTTGTCTGACCTATCCGTGGCTACTACCGATACGGCGTTCGAATAGGCCGCCGGATACAAGGGTTCGTTGGTTCCAAAGTTACCCGCGGCGCCAACGACCACCGCACCCTTGCGCGTGGCGTAGTCTACGGCCTTCTTCTCCACACTGGAGGCTCCGAAGCCGCTGAGGGAGAGGTTGATCACTGCCGCGTCGTTGTCCGCGCTCCAGACGATTGCCTCCGCAACGTCCGAGACCGTGCCCGAGAGATCCTGCGTAGCTTTAGCAACGAAGAGTTCGCAGTCCGGGCAGCCACCCGCGACGCCTTTGCCGTTGCCCGTGGAAGCTGCTGCGATGCCGGCCACGTGCGTACCGTGCCCGAAGGAAGAGTCGTCGGCCACCGCATCATCGTTCACGAAGTCTTTCTGGAGGACTATCTTGTCCGCGAGGTCCGGGTGCCGGGAGTCTATGCCGTCATCCACGATGGCGACCCTGACTCCGCTTCCTCTTGCCCTATTCCAGGCTTTAGGAAATCCGGCTTTCTCCAGCGCGTACTGGCGGGGGAAGCGCGGATCATCGGGAGCGTAGTCGGCTCTGCGCACGTAGTTATACTCGACGGACGCTACGCCCGGCTCCCCTTCGAGCGCCACTTTCTTTTTCGCCAGGACGTCTTCTCGCTCTTCTCCCGAACGCTCTTTCTTTACCTCCGGGAAGGCGAGTAGC
>JBARZO010000562.1:0-5631 GCA_049650165.1 Rubrobacteraceae bacterium | reverse complement strand
GAGGGCATCCGATGGCCGGAAGCCAGCTCGCGGGGGTCGCCAACGCCCGTCCCGAGCTTTTCCAAGGAGCCCGATACTTCCTCACGCCCACGAGCGAGACTGACCCGGAAGATTACCGGGAAGTCGCCGCTTTCGTGCGAGAACTCGGCGCAACACCGACCGCCGTAGACCCGGAGAAACACGACCTCTTGATGGCAGCCCTTTCACACCTACCTCATCTCATGGCGGCGGCGCTCCTTAAAGTCGCCTCAGACATCTCGCCCGAAGCCCTCTCCTTCGCCGGTCCTTCGTTCCGGGACCTCACGCGGGTTGGAGCATCCAACCCGGAGTTGTGGTCAGACATTTTGGCAGAGAATGCTCCGGCGTTGGGTGAGGCGCTCGGGGCGTTTGCCGGTTCGATGGCGCAGCTTGGGAGTGAGATCGGGGACAAAAAAAGCATGCAGCGCCGCTTTGACGAAGCCCAGAACGCCTACGATGCTTTGGGCGGAATCCTGATCGAAGGCACCGGCGACAACGCGGAGATCGCCATCCCGGTCGAGAACCGTCCCGGCGTCTTCGCCGAAGTCACTACCCTCATGGGCTCAAACAACATAAACATCCTGGACCTCTACGTCCGCCACTCCAACACCGAACGCGCCGCCCTCGTCCTGACGCTGGACGATGAAGCGGCCCGTAAGGCGCAGGAGCTACTCCGTGAGGAAGGTTTTACCGCGGAAATCCAGAGGTGATCCCGGTCAGCTTCCTTACGGAATAGGAACATCCGATACGGTAAACGGTAGCTCTGGGTTACCGGACTCGCGCGCATCAAACTGGGAGTTGATCACCAGTAGACGGTCGTCGTACTTAGCTATGGTCGTCGGGCTCTTGAATGAGGGATCGGAGAAGCTATTCTCTATCGTTCCGGTTGCGTAGTCATCCGACATCTCGACCTGCGTGATCTCACCTTCCGTTACCGCGTAGAGAGTCTGTCCATCGAGCACCATCCCGTCACCGGCAACCTCGCCGTCGCCCAGGTCTATCTCGGCGACTTCCTTGCTCTCTGTGTCTACTCTGAAGAGCTGACCGGTGGTCGAGTGGGTCACGATCAGGTAGCGTCCGTCGTCGGTGGAGACGGTCCCGTTGAGATTGAAGCCGTCGGAGTATTCGATGGGAGTATTTGTGAGATCCAACCACTCCTCAAACTCGTATCCGCCGTCTGTTGCGGTCAGCTTGTAAAGCACCGGGCTGAACGAGTCTGTAAAGTAAGCGTCGCCGGAAGGAACGACGGTCACGTCGTTCACGAAAGTATTTTCCCGGTCGTTCTGGAAACTATCTACCAGGTCGCTGCTCTCGGTATCGTAGACGAACATCCTGCCGGTATCACCGCCCGAGACGAATAGCCTTCCATCACCATCTAGCGCCAGGCCGATGGCTGAGGTGCGGTCGTTCTGTTCACCTTCGAGAAAAACCTCGGCCTCTCCCCCGCCTTCCTGGACGCTGCCCCGGAAGATCTCACCGTTGGAAGTGCTCCCGACGAAGAAGTCGCCGCTGGACTGCTGGTAGACGACGCCCTCTGGGTAGACCTGATCCCCCGTAAGCTCGTAGGCCCAAGTTTGAGCCGAAGCCTGCGTGGTCCCCCCACTCGCTGCAGTTTCGTTCGTAGAGCCGCCGTTCGTGCTACCCGTTTCTCCACCACAAGCCGCCAGAAGGATCGCAAGAAGCGCGAAGAGTCCCAGTATGGGCATCCGCGTAGTCCTCGAATTCCTGCTGTTTGTCATAAGATTCTCCTCGGTACTTCGTTGAGTCCACCATGCAAGCGCCCAAATCGTACAAGTACACTCCGGTGTTGTTTGTGTTTACGCACGCAATTTCCGTGCGGATCTCTTTTACGCTCAAGGTGTCCTTTTGGTGACGCACAAGTGACCTTCACTTCTGTGTCACTCACCGACGGACACTGTGTTGCACCCAGACATTTGGTTCTTCGTAGACTCCGAGGTCCCTCTCCAGATCTATTACGACTGGGTGCAGGGCTCCGGGCACGATATATTCACCGCTATGAGGAAAACTCATACCCGCCCACTCTTTCCAGTCCGACACTTTTCCCGAGATCACCATCGAGCGCGGCGCGATGCCGATCACTCTGCCTCCCAGGCTCGCATGGACGCGCAGCCAGGGGTCGAGGGTCGAACAGCTCTCCATCTTTCCTGGTCCAATGAACGTAGCGCTCTATTGGGACGTCTGGACAGTAGCTCTTTATGGTTGGGCGCACCGGAGCCAGAAGCGAACCCAATCCGTGTTCCGCCGCAACGGGATCGTGGAGCATGAACTCCGGCCATATCGACGCCCCGCTTTTACGCGCCGCGTCTTCTAGATCCGGCCTCTGACTCAATGTGAATACGCTTCGAGACACTGGTTGCCCGGAGCCTATGGGCCGCCTCGCGACACAAGCCCCTCGAACAGAGCGTCGCACTCCTGCTCGAGCACGCCGCCTGTAACGGTAAAGCCTTCGAAAGACGCCCGGCTCGCAACCTCCTCGCACCGCAGGTCTATGTGAGGCAGTCCGAATCCTTTGAGAGTTTCTATCGAGGTCCCGTAAATGACGTGCGGAATTCCTGCCCACAGTATCGCGCCGGAGCACATCGGACACGGCTCCGCTGTCGTGTAAAGAACGAGGTGTGATGTATCTGCATTGGGGTCGTTTTCGAAGAGACGTATCACAGCGTCCGTCTCACCATGTAGAACAGGGCTTCGGTCAGCATCGTTGAGGCCTTCAGCGACGATTTCCCCGGTCTCACGGTCCGCGATCACGCACCCGAACGGCGCATCGGGGTTTCCGTGGGCTATCTCAATAGCCCGGCGCATGTAGGGTTCGTGATCTGTCTCGATCATACCGACGCGAAGATCTCCGCGACAGAGGGCTTCCAACCTGGGACCACATCCGCCCCGTCTACAGCTTCGTCTCCGGTGAGGATATGAATGTCTTCCCGGGAGCGGTAAACCGTAACAACTTTACGCTCCGGTTCGGCTACGAGTACCATCCGGCACCCGGCGTCGAGCCAGGCGAGCGACTTTTCGACGACCTCGGCGTGGGTGTCACCGGGAGAAACGACTTCCACGACGAGGTCCGGCGCACCGGGCCAGAAACCATCCACACCCCCAACTTTTTCGAGGCGCTCGCGACTTACGAACGCGGCATCCGGCGCCCGAACCGTGTCGGGGTCGGAAGCTATCTTGAAACCCGTCTCGGCGGCGTAGGCACGCCCCAATTTGTTATCATCCACGTGTTTGCCCAGTGATCTTCCGATCCTCAGAGCTAAATACCCATGCTCGTTGCCTGCCGGTGTCATCGTCCTTACCTCTCCCTCCACCAGCTCGCGGCGCAACCCGTCATCCGGCATCTGCAGTAGCTCATCCGCCGTGTATGACTTCTCTCTGATCGCCACGGAAGTCCTTCTTTCCTCGCGTTTCCTACCCGCTTATATTACGGTCTGACAGAGCAATCTGCTAGCGCCCGAGCAGGTGTCGGAGCGCGCCCTCCAGTTCCGGGTAGCGGAAGTCGTAGTCGGTCTCCCTCAACTTCGCCGGCTCGACGCGGGCGCTCGCCAGCAGTAGCTCGTCGGCGACTTCTCCTAAAACCGCCCGGAGAGCGGGGGCCGGCGCGGGCAAGAACGTTGGGCGGTTGAGGATATCGCCCAACACCTTCGTGTATTCCGCGTTGGTCATCGGGTTCGGGGAGACTACGTTAACCGGTCCTTCGACAGAGTCGTTTTCGAGGGCGTGGACGAGCGCACCCGCCACGTCGTCGAGGGCTACCCAGCTCCACCACTGGCGGCCGCTCCCGACCTTGCCTCCCCCTCCGAGCTTGAAGAGCGGCAGCGTAGTTCCCAGGGCGCCGCCTTCCGGACTCAGGACGATCCCGAACCGCAGGTTCGCCACCCGGATACCGGCCTCCCGCGCAGGTTCCGCAGCAGCTTCCCATTCCTTGACTACTTCCGCGAGAAAAGCATCTCCCGGTCCACTCTCCTCGCGCAGAAGCTCGTTGCCCCGGTCGCCGTAGTACCCGATGGCCGAGGCGCAGATCATGGCCTGTGGCTTTTCGGAAAGTCCGGCTATGGTCTCCGCCAGCAGTCGTGTGCCTTGGACCCTGCTGTCCAGGATCTTCCGCTTTTTCTCTTCCGTCCAGCGGCCGACGATGTTCTCTCCGGCCAGATGGACCACCGCGTCCAGGCCTTCGAGCCGCGAAGCGTCGATCTGGCCGCGCGATGGGTCCCAGCGGACTGTATCGTCCGAGCTGGGCTTCGAACGGCTCAGAACTATTACGCTGTGGCCCTTGTCTTCCAACTCCTTGCTCAGGGCCGAGCCCACGAGCCCCGTCGCACCGCTTACCAAGATCCTCATCATCGCCTCCCTCTTACGCCGTCACATACATGGTAACGCCTGTGCGCTCCGGCGATGTAAACTCTCCCGCATGCGAACCTACTCGCACGCGCTGCTAAACTACGCAGCCGCCCGGAGCTTGAAGCCAGATGATTATTCGTTCGCCGTATGGGCCATGGTCGGAGCGACGATACCGGATCTTCCCGCCGCGATCGGCGCCGCCTGGCTCTGGACCCAAAAACTCAGGTACTCCCGGCAAGACTTTCTAAAAGAAGTCTGCGGACGCGAAGTCTTCCGTAAGCCAGACGCCGCACTACACTCCGCGCTTTCCGTAGCGTTTGCGCTCACGATCTACGCAGGGTTGGGAGCGAAGGAACGTGCTTGGCGAAAAGCTACGCTCTCCCTGCTACTCGGATGGGCAGGTCACGTAGCGACCGACACGCTAACCCACGGCTCAGACGCCCGGCCTCTCCTGTGGCTCTCGTCCAAGTGGCGTTTCGTTAGCCCGGTCTCTTACCGGGAACGCGAGCGTCACGGGCGGGCGTTCGCGCTGGCCGAACATGCGATTCTGCTGATGGTCGCGGCCCGAAAGCTCGTTCGCTAGGCGGAGAGGGGCAGTTTGCTCTCGCGCACCTGCACGGGCAGGCGGCGTTTGATCTTCTCGAAGTCCCTAACCTCGGCTTCGCTGACGAGCGTCGCAGCGATCCCTTCCTTGCCCGCCCGGGCCGTACGCCCGATGCGGTGTACGTAAGTGTCCACGTCTTCCGGCAGGTCGTAGTTGACGACGTGCGAGATGTTCGGAACGTCGATGCCCCGGGCCGCGACGTTGGTCGCCACGAGGATCCTTGTCCGTCCGCCGGCGAACGCGGCGAGCGCCTTGTTCCGCTGCGCCTGAGTCTTGCCGCCGTGCAGCAGGCCCGCGCTATAACCACTCCGCTCTAGCTGGCGGTGCAGCTTGGTCGCGCCGTGCTTCGTCCGACGGAACACGATAGCCAACGGCTTCTCCTCCGCGTCGATCAAAGTTCTCAACGCGCTCGTCTTGTTGTTCCCGGTCACCCGGTAATAGACCTGCTCTACAGTATCCACAGTCGGCGCTTCGGACTCGACCGCGAGCCACTTCGGCGACCGCATGTGCCGCTTCACCATGCTCTTTATCGCATCCGGCATCGTGGCCGAGAAGAGCGCCGTCTGTCGCTCATCCGGGGTGTGAGAAAGGATGCGCCCGACGTCCGGCGCGAAGCCCATGTCGAGCATCCGGTCAGCCTCATCCAATAT
>JBARZO010000561.1:0-3027 GCA_049650165.1 Rubrobacteraceae bacterium | reverse complement strand
GTCCTGACAGTGTGCCCCATTGAGCAGGATCGGTCTACTCTACCTGGAGACTTCCACTCGGATAATATAGGCGAAGTGCAACTGCGGAAGCATCGGAAGAAGGTCTGTTAGTGGCGCGTCCACATTTGAAGAGCCTCGAAGAGATAGAGTGGGATTGCATTCCCGGTCTCGTCCAGGTGCTCAGAACCGAGCGAGTAGAAAGTGTTCGCTACGCGCTATGGGAGATGACCCGATGGCATGAGCGCTACGACCCCTGCATCTGGCGAAGCCGCTCTACGGACGAGCAGAAGCGCGTAGGCTGGGAGATGTCGCAAAGGCCCAGGAGAAGCAGGCAGAGGAAGCTATGGATGCTTTTGCCGAGGGTCCTGAGAGCTTCTACGGATAGCACGCTGTCCCCAAGGTCTCGTTCGGTAGGCGGCGGCCGGAGTCGGCGAGTTTATCCGTACACTGTTTTGCGCTTCTCTCGCATCTCCGAGAGGTATGCGGCCAGCTCCTCGGAAAAGTCGCTACCGTATTTCTTGTCTACTGGCACGAGAAGCCAGTTGATCGTGTCCTCGATCGAGGAATGGGTGGCGAGGTGCATGTCAGAGGTTGCTTCGGAGACCCCGGGATAGTTCTCTTCCAGCAGCGTGTAACCGCCGTGCTCGAAACCTTGTTCGTACTCCTCCCGCTCCTCGGTGATCTCACCGTCCCCGGGCGGGTTGAAGCCCCGCTCACCGTAGGCGTCGTCGAAGCCCCGCCGCGTTTCCGGTGACCACTCGTACGCCGTCTTCGCCTCAAACTGCTCGTGCGGTTTCTCTACTCCGTTTCGAGCCACATCCAACCTCCCGCGTTCACTTAGCCTACGACGCTGCCAAGACGTATGTACGGAACAACAGCAACTTCCTTGGTGGATTTTCACTCCAGCGGCGGCAAGCCTCATGTAGCCCGCTGCCGACAGTACAAAGACCGTGTACATATTATATCTGCCCGCCTGTCGGCTACCTCCCCCAAATGGGGTCATTGCACGATTCTTGCGCGGAGTAGAGCCATTCACCTAAAGTTCGGAAGAGCCCAGACTTTGTGAGTCGGTCTGCTGGGCCGCTACCACTTCCAGCTTGATGAGTCGGTGTCCGAGGGCGGTTCACGGCCCCTGCGCGATCCCGCAGAGATCGAGGAGTTCAAGCTACCCACCCAGCCGTAAAGCAACCTCCAAAGACATATCCGGCTAGACTTCTGCGTCTGCGTGTCACAAACTACTTGGAAATCTTAGCTTAACGTATGTTTTCGCTCCGATGCTACTCAAGGTCCAGACAGTTGTCGAGCTTTCGGCGGTCGATCTCGCCTGAAGCAAACCAGCTAGGAGGTGGCGGCGGCTTTGGTCCCGAAGATCTCATCCTCCGAATATTCTACGCTGTTGCCGCGTCTGCTATGGGATTTGCTCCTGGTGACAGTAACCCCGTCACCGAGGCTATCAGCAGAGACAAAGAATCACAGGGATTTTCCAGCGTTCGGTTCTTCTGCCAATTGCTGTAGCGAGACCTCCCATGCGAGGCACAACAAGTCGCTACGCTGGTCATCGCCTTGCGATGAAGATTTGTAGACGCAAAGCATCAGACCAGACGCGACTCGCACGCTCTCCGTGGAAGTTGCGAGGGTGAGTGAAAGCACTGTGGTGCGGCAGAGTCTCGCTAGGCTCCAAGTCGAAAAACCAGACGTAATCTCCACTACTCAACCTTCCGACCCCATGTTCAGCTTGAAGGCCGGAGACTCGCACTTTACGGTCCGCTGCATCGCGTAGGATCACTTCATAGAGTCGCTCGTCCTCTGATTTCACTTCAAGCACGGTTCCCCAAACATCGAAAGGAGCAACGGGCGCAGCAGTGGAGATGCTTTCCCACCATTCAGTAGCCACGTCGAGATAGCGAGGACATCTGTGACGGATTCGACACCGAGCGCAATGCGGACCCTCTTTGGCAAGGGAGTCGGCGGATAGTGAAAGATCGTCGGGTAAATCAGATAGTATCTCGTCCAGCAGCTCTTCTGTCTCGACTCTAGCAGAACTATCCCACGGAACTTCGACGCGCTCCGATCCTTCGAGCCAAAGTCGCACACGCGCATCCGGATCTATTATTTCGACCATGAGCCCATACAGTTTGACCTGGAGCGCATAGTCACGAAGCGGCTGACCTTCTTTGTCCCGCACGGATCCGGTCTTCAGGTCGGTGACGTGGAGAACGCCATTCAAATCCCGCTCGATACGGTCGGGACGTCCCGATAACCTAGAGTCCGGCAACCTCATGGGTCTCTCGGAGCCAATCGGGACTCGTATAGTTGTCGAGCCTTCTCCTATGGAGTCTCGTTTTCCGTATTTTGGGGACTGTAGACCCTGATGATCGATAGGGGTCACGGACAGGCCAGATAGGGTAGTAACCCATCCACGCAAGCGGGCTTCTCTTTGTCGCCAAGCCGTTCGGCCCACGGCTCGGCGAATCGGAACAAGGCTTCTCGTCGAAGGTTTTTCCGCTAGGCGAGTTTCCACCATGTCGAGCCGCTCTTCAAAGGCCTCGGCAACGGCGTTTTCGATCTCTTCTCGTGTTCCAAGCGCTCTGCTCCGCACAGCGTGCATTACCTCGTGGATGATCCCTCCAATTACGGCGAGCGGATGAGGTGGAAGCAGTTCCTCTTCCCGCAACCCGTGAATCACGGACAAAGGGCATCGCAGAAGATCCGCGAATCTCGACGGATTCAAGAGTTTGGGAGGATGAACCTCGTCGAGTACGGGGGGAAGGGTGGATGGCTTCTCACTGAGATTATCCAAGACTAGCTTACGCCAAAGAATCTCTGATCCACTCACGCACCCAGACCGGTCTGCGTGATAGGTTGAAAGTGTCCCAGCAATCTACTGGTCCGTCTTCCGCCGCTTCCTCTTCGGCTTGCGACAGGATCGTGCCAGGAACGAGTTCCTCCGCATAATCCCAATCCCAAAGTGGATGGGCGACCAATGCCCATCTCGAGGTCTCACCACCGCCGAGGTTCACTCGAAAC
>JBARZO010000560.1:0-2628 GCA_049650165.1 Rubrobacteraceae bacterium | reverse complement strand
GACGAAGGGATAGGTGCCGAAGTCGTTATCCAGGAGGGCTGCCTGGGCGCCTTCTACCAGTACCTTGCCGCGTTCCTCCATGGCTACGCGGAGCATTTCTCCGGTATCCGCGATCATTGGTTCCAGCAATTCTCTAAAAGAGAGCAACTTCTCCACCAGGGCATCTACCTCGAAAGGTTCCTCATCGTAGACGTTCTCGAAGATGGTGTTCTTCTCTCTCAGGGCGGCTTTTAGCTTGGTCCGCAGGATCTTCTCGTCGAAGATGTCCTGAACCCGAATGCCGACCCTCGCGACTTTGTCTTCGTAGGTCGGGCCTATGCCGCGGTTTGTGGTGCCGATCTTGCCTTTACCCAGAGCCTTCTCCCGGTGGGAGTCGAGCCGGATGTGGTAGGGCATGATGAGGTGTGAGCGGCCGTCTATCTTCAGGCGGCTCCGGACGTCGAGGCCCCGGGCTTCGAGGGCTTGTACCTCTTCGGCGAGGACTTCGGGGTCAACGACCACCCCGTTGCCGATGGTACAGATCACGCCTTCGCGCACGATGCCCGAGGGGATCAGGTGCATCTTGAACTCTTCTTTGCCCACCCGGACGGTGTGGCCGGCGTTGTTGCCACCGGTGCAGCGGGCGACGTAGTCGGCGTCTTTGGCGAGGGCGTCACAAACCCTTCCTTTGCCCTCGTCTCCCCACGCCAGTCCTAAAACTACCGTGGCACTCATGCGTTCACCTCCGCCTTAATCGCGATTTCACGCGGATTTTTACAGGGATTCAGGTAATCGAGTAGGCCGAGCCCGGGTTCGTTACAGCTAGCTCTGTTAGGGCCGCAATGCTCTGCCACTGCCGCAATGTAACACATAGGGAAATCCTTTTGAATCGTCTCCGCCCGAATTGGGTGCTTCTACTACTCGAAGAGCACTACCGGCTCGCCATAGTAGCGTACCCGATTCTGATTCCAGTGCTCCTCGACAAAGGCCCGGAGTTCCGTATTGCGCTCCTCAAAGCTTCCGGTCTCCAATTTCTCCAGTGGAAAACGGACACCGAGAATCCGCTCCCGCGCCCGGAAGCGGGTTATACCAGCCGGCAACACGGCACCGAAACGGACCACCTCGACCAGCTCCTCCGGCGTGAAAGGTCGGTAGCGAATGATCGCCTCGTCTTCGGCGAGTTCAACGGTTCCGTCCGGGTCCACCCGATGCACCACGCCGCCCTCCGGATAGAGCGCTTGCAAACCCCAGAGCCCCTCAACCTCTGCGGCAAGACCCGGCTCTGTGGCCCTCATAAAAACTCGCTCTCCGCCGGCGAACTCGGTTTCGGCCAGCCAGGGACCGGCGTCGCCATCAAAAATTTCCAACTTCTCGATCTCCTGAAACTTCGACCGTTCGGAGATAGTCAACATGTGACCCCAGCTCTCCGCCCTCTCGGGGGGATCTATCTCCTGGGCGAGCACGAACCGGCAGCCGATATTTCTTAGCGCCTGAACACGGTGGGCGCCATCAAGCACGAGATAGTCGTCTTCCTGGGGAGAGATAATGACGGGGTGCCGCTGGACGCCTTCCTCCCGGATGCGTTCCGCTAAAAGCGACAGTCGGCTGCCATCGTGGGCCTCGTGGAGCTTTAGCCGGTCGAGGGGTACTACGCGCAGATCGCTGAGAGAAGGGATCAATTAACCGGGTCGTTTCAGCGTGATTTCGGAAGCTCGCGGTACGGCGCGGCTTACGGGTCTCCGTCGCGGCGGCCCCAGATAAAGTCCAGCAGAACAAATCCTCCGAAAAAGAAGATCGCGATCAGGACCATAAAGCCCATGATGCCCAGTAGTAAATTGAGTGTGTCCAACGCTCTGCGACCTTTCTGAGAGTCCGGTCTTCTGGCAAAAGTCGGGACGGCCGGATTTGAACCGGCGACCACTCGGCCCCCAGCCGAGTGCGCTACCAGACTGCGCCACGTCCCGACGTACCGCTTGCCCCGGGATAATATCAGACGCGCCGCATGCTATCATCGCCCCGACGTGGCACGGGCGGCATCGTACATCCGGACAGATATTGAAGGGGATCTCCCTTCCCTCGAAGATCAGCGATCCACCATAGAATCCTACGCCACCGAGCACGGCCACGAACTGGTGGCGACCTATGAAGACCTCCAGGCGCCGGGCGTACTTCTTTACCATCGTCCGGGCATAAAAGAAGCGATAAACAACATCAAGGAAGAAGAGGATTGGGAAGTCTTGCTAGTGGCTCATCCTCGGGCCGTCTCCGATACGGAATCGGCCCGACACGAACTGGTCCACAAATTCTCCTTGTACAACAACCGTCTGGAATGCCCTCTCCGTTCCTGGGACGAGTTTCTAGAAGAAATGAAGGCTTACCGGCGAGAGATGAGCCGGCGATAAACTCCTCTTTCGCAGCGTTGTCGAAGTAGTCTGTTGAAATTACCTTCTTTCCGGTAGTATAGAGAGATGGGCGTCGTATTAACCATTATGGGAATATTGCTGCTGCTGGTGTTCCTCGCCGGTATAGGCCTTGGCGTGTATATGGCTACCAACCCAAACACGCGGCAGGTAGGCTGGCTGTTCGCCGTCTGGTGGATACCGGGGGCTGCGGCCGCCGCGGGCGTGCTGATGCGGGATCTGGTGACCT
>JBARZO010000559.1:0-2387 GCA_049650165.1 Rubrobacteraceae bacterium | reverse complement strand
GGACTTTCTGCATCGTCCCCCACTTCTTTTTTAGCTGCACCCGGGCCGCGTCGGTTAGACCGGCGGTCTTCGCTTCGAACCATTGATCCACCCTGTCCGGGGAGGTTAGATATTGGTCGATGTCCCGGGCTTCGTAGCGGAGGTCGAGGACCGCGCCGTCGTTTACGGCTTCGTCGTATTTGTAGGTGTGGATGTAGGTGCCGAATATCTCGATGCTCTGTTGCTTATCCGCTTTTAGGAGCGGCGTTCCGGTGAAGCCTATGAACGTCGCGCCGGGGAGGATGCCGGTCATGGCTTCGTGGAGTTTCCCGGCCTGGGTGCGGTGGCACTCGTCCACAAAGACGAATAGCTCACCTTTTACGTGGAAGTCTTTCGGGAGGCTGTCTTTCAGTTCCTGGGTGAAGTCTTTGGTGGTGGCTCTTTCGCTGCGACCGAATTTGTGGACTAGAGAGCAGATCAGGGGCGGGTCAGCGGCATCGAGCCTCGCGATGAGATCCTCACCACTCTTTGTCCGGTAGATGTCCTCGTCCACGCCCTTGAAGACGCGCTCTATCTGTTCGTCCAGCTCGGTTCGGTCGGTGATGACGAGGACTCTGGAATCGGTGATGTTCTCGCGGATCCACTTCGCCAGCCACACCATCGTGAGGCTCTTGCCGGACCCTTGCGTATGCCAGATGATCCCACCCTCGCGCCGCCGCGCCCGTTCCTGTGCCGCCCGAACCCCGAAATACTGGTTGTGCCGACAGACTTTCTTCATCCCCGAATCGAAGACGATAAAATCGTGGAAGATCTCCAACAACCGCCCCGGCTCGCAGACCCGCGCCAACTGCTCGTCCAAACCATCCGAAGCATCCCCCTCCTCCCGCCACTTGAGGTAATGCTTCTCCGGCGTCTCGATGGTCCCGTAACGCAAGCCCTCCGTGTCGTTCCCGGCCATCACGAGTTGCAGGGTCGTAAAGAAAGGCTCGATAAACTCCGGCTTCTGGTTCCCGATGTTCTGGCGGATACCCTCTCCAACAGAGACGGTGGACCGCTTCAGCTCCAACACCGCGAGCGCGATGCCGTTGACGTACAACACGACGTCCGGGCGTTTCTTGAGGTGGCCGAGGACGGTCACCTCTTCGGCGACGGCGAAGTCGTTGTTCTCCGGCGTCGCCCAGTCGATGAGCCAGACGGTCTGGTTGGGTTCGCCCGCCGCTTCTTTTACCTTTACGCCGTAGCGGAGCAGGTTGTAGACCTCACGGTTTGCAATGTAGAGGTTCCGGTTATCACCGATTGCGGCGGCCCCGCCCAGCCGGTGCAGGGCGCGGGTTATTAAGGTATCGCTCGTGCCGCGTTTCTTCAGCCAGGCACGAAGGTCCGCCTCTTCGATGTTGTTGTTGCCTGGGCGGTATTGGCGATTTCCCAGATTACGGTAGCCGAGACGGTCCACGAACATGCTTACAACGCGGTCTTGGGTCTTGCGTTCGAGTTGTCCGACATCGCTCATTCGCTACTCTCCTCTCCAGGGTACGAAGATTCTTAGCGGATCAAATCCACCGACAAGCCTTCCCACTCCACCTTCATCCAAGCCAGATCCGCAGTTGTCGCCGGGACCTCCAGGCAAATCGCAGTCGCCAGGCACGCCCGGTCGGCCAGCGAGATATCCAGCGAACGTGTCACGGACCACAGCGCCGCCGCTACCTGGGCTTCGCTGGTTCCGAAAGCCACGACGGAGAGCCCAAGCGTCCCGAGGTCTTCGGGGAGAGGCGATACTTCTTCTTCCGGCAGCCCCGCCGTCAGAGATTTCTGCAAGACTTCCGAGAGGTTGACCGCGGAGATCACGGCCCCATCCAGGACGCTCTCGACGTTCTCCGCCCCCGGCTCCTCCCGCAGCCACGCGAGCAAAGCCGAAGCGTCCAGCACACAAGACCCGCCGCCCTCGCTCAAGCGCCGGCCGGATCTTCTGCCTCAATATCGTCCGCCCCTCGCGCCTCGGCCCTGGCCTCTTCGCGGCGCTCGGCGATCAACTCTTCGGAGAGACTCCTGCCCGGCGCGACGGAGGCGAACCGCTCTCGCAACCGGCGAGCAACATCCTCGCGACGTTCCAGAACGAGACGGCCATCCTCGACCCGCGTGGAAAGCTCGTCACCAACCCCGAGACCCAACTCCTCGCGAACCGCCGCCGGAATAACGATCCGACCCTGCGGACCCACTCTGACCACCGACCCCGTTCTCACCCGTAACTCCCTCTTCGCAACATACTGACACTCGAACATCCGATGTGGCATTTATAGTAACACGTGTCATAAAGGTACATCTATGAATTGTCTCCGCAGTGAGGAGACAATTTCGGGTGGTGGGCGAAGACTTCAAGAACGCTCTCTAGGATGTCTTCTGCCATGAAC
>JBARZO010000558.1:0-4869 GCA_049650165.1 Rubrobacteraceae bacterium | reverse complement strand
GAGTAGAGCTGCACCATGAGGCTCACGAAGCTGACCACGACCAGCATCATCGCCGCCAGGCCGTCTATATAAATTCCCATCGGGAAAGAGCCGCCTTCGCCCAAGTCGATCCAGTTGACCGCGAAGGAGATGGGCTCTCCACTACCGGGGAACAACCACGGAGCCAGGTTCCCTACGTCGACCAACGCGGTTAGCGAGAAGACGAGAGTGAAGACCATTCCGAAGATGGCGACGTACTGAGCATTCTCCTTCAAAAAGCGTCCGAAGAGCGCCAGCACCAGAAAGACCAGCGCCGGGATAGCCGGGATGGCCGTAATTATTAGCTGTCCTCCGACAGTCTGCGTCATCTAAGTGTTCTCCGGTACAAAAGCAGTGCCCCTTCTAGCCCTTCATCGTATTGACTTCGTCAACATTAACCGTCCGGCGCGAGCGGAACACCGCCAGGACTATAGCAAGCCCGACCGCGACCTCCGCAGCCGCAATTGCGATCACGATCACCGCGTACCCGACACCCGAACCTCCCGCCTGCGGCAGGTAGTCCGCGAAGGCGACCAGCGTCAGGTTCACAGCGTTGATCATCAGCTCCACGCACATAAACACCACCACGGCATTGCGCCGGATCAGGGCGCCCCACGCCCCGATGGCGAACATAAGCGCCCCGACGACCAGGTACCATTCGAGCGGTATCGTCGAGTTGAGAACTTCCACTATTTGTTGCACTTGGTCCGGCATTATTCGTCTACTCCCCGGTCAACGCCTTCACCGGTCTTGCGGCGGCTGATCACGATTGCCGCGATCATCGCCACCAAGAGCAGCACCGAAGCCACCTCGAAGAGCAACGCAAATATCTCCGGCGCCCCGCCGACCCCGAGCAAGTTCTCACCCAACGTCGCGGTGTCCCGGGGCCCGTTGCCCGGTTGCATACCGCCCCAATCCTGCACGATTAGCACGTAGGACAGAAAAAATCCGACGCCTACCGCGACGAGAAGCCCCGGCAAATGTTGGCGCTGAATGATCGTGCCGAAACTCCGCACCGATGGCCGCTGGGTAAACATGATGCCGAACAGGATCACCACGGTAACAGCGCCAACGTAGATCAAGACCTGAAATGCCGCCAAAGCCGGAGCATTGAGCATCACGAAGAAACCCGCCACGCCCAAGAAAGACCCGGACATAAACAGCGCCGAATGAACGACGTTCCGACTCAGCACCACCGCTACCGCCGAGATGAGCGTCATCCCGGCCAGAAAACCGAACGCTATGGTCAAGCCGGGCTCTCTTCCGCTTTTTTCGTCACCTTCTTGGGAGCTTCCTTGCCGCCCTTGGCGTCAGCTTTGCCTTTGGCTGCCGGCTTCTTCTTTTTGACCTCCGGTTTCGGGTCGATAGTCGGGTCCACCGGACGTTCGCCAAACTGCCGCGCAAGTTCCAGGCGGTTGTAGGCTTGCACCTCGAACTCCTCGGTGTGGTAGATGCAGTTGACCGGGCAGACCTCGACGCACAGCGAGCAGTACATGCAGCGCGAGTCGTCTATGACGAACCCGATCGCGTAGGGCTTGGCTTTGCCGGAGCCATCAGCGTCTCGCTTCGTTTGCTCGATGGAGATGCAGTGGTCCGGACAGATCCTCATGCACTGGAGGCACGCGATACAGCGGTCCATATCCACCGTCAGCATCCCGCGGCTCCGCTCGGGTAGATTCCGCTTGAATTCCGGGTACTGACGCGTGATCTTCTGCTGGAAGAGGTGCTTTATGGTCACCCCCATCCCCTTTAGTATTCCCTGTCCTAACTGCGGCATCTTAAAACCCTCCTAGAAAATCAGCATCGCGCCGGCGGTAATAAACAGCCAGGCGAGCGAGATCGGGACTAGCACTTTCCATCCGAAGTCCATTAGTTGGTCCATTCTGAGCCGCGGCACGCTCCACCGTATCCACTGGAACGTGAACATGATCAGTGAAGTCTTAAGCCCGAACCAGAACCAGTTAAAATTCCCCAGGTCCAGGAACTCGAACGGCGGCTGCCAACCACCGAGAAAGAGCGTCGTGGTGATCGCCGACATAAGCCCCATTGAGGCGAACTCAGCAGCCTGGATCAAAGCCCACGTCATCCCTGAATACTCGATCATGAACCCGCCGACGATCTCACTCTCGCCCTCCGGCAAGTCGAACGGAACTCGCTTCACCTCGGCGATTCCGGCAATGTAGAAGACTATGAACATCGGGAACTGTGCCACGAAGTACCAGTTCCAGAAACCACCGCCCTGGGCGTTCACGATGTCTACCATCGAGAGACTTCCGGTGAGCATAATGATCCCGAGCAAACTCAGTATTAGAGGAACTTCGTACGAGATCATCTGGGCCGCACCGCGCAACGCGCCGAGCAGGGAGAACGTCGAGCGACTCCCGTAGCCCGCCATGATCACGCCAAGCGCCCCAATGGACGTTACCGCGATAAAGAAGAGCAACGCCACGTTCAAGTCCGCCACGACCGCGCCCGGCGCAAACGGCACTACGAGCCACACGAGGACCGCCGGCAGGAACATGGCTATTGGCGCGCCCAGGAAGATCCAGAGGTCCGCCCGTCCCGGAGAGACGTTCTCTTTGGTAAACAGCTTGACAATATCGGCTAGCGGTTGCAAAAGTCCGCGCGGGCCGACCCGGTTGGGACCGAACCTTAGCTGTATGTACCCTGCGACCTTACGCTCGCCCATTACCAAGATAGCGGCCAGGTTTAGCACGAGAAAGAGAATAGCGCCGAAGGAAATCAGGAACCGAAAAGGCTCCTGGTCTATCAGTTCGAGCACTGTGGACACTATTTATCCCACCCGCCGGAGACCGGATCTATGAGGCCCATGATCGGCATGATGTCCGGCAAGTAATGGCCCGGCACGATCTCCTGCAAAAGCTGCATGTTGCAGAAACTCGGGTCCCGATAATGTACCCGGTACGGTGTATCCGTCCCATCCGAAACTACATGAACCGCAAACTCGCCCCGAGGGCTCTCGATGCGACTGAATCCCTCGCCTTCCGACGGACGAATGCGACGACCCGTGTCACCCATGACCTCGCCTTCAGGCATCTTCTCCAGGCACTGCTTGATGAGCTTGATGCTCTCCAGGATCTCGCGGACGCGGACCTTGTACGAAGCCTCCACGTCTCCGGCATCTTCGATGATTACGTTGAAATCTAGCTCGTTGTAGATACTGTACGGGTAGTCGCGTCGGATGTCGAAGTCAACGCCGGTGCAGCGTAGCGGCGGGCCGGTCAGGCCCATGTCGAGAGCCTTGTCGGGAGACATCGTGCCAACATTCCGGGTTCGGGAAATGAAAATTTCGTTTCCCTGTACGAGGTCCACGAAGTCGGCCTGGTAATTCGCTTCCAGGGTCTCGATGTAGTCCCAGATCCTCTGCGGCATATCCGGCGGCAGGTCGGCCTTGACCCCGCCGATGCGGATGTAGTGGAACATCATCCGGGCGCCGGTGATAGCCTCGAAGATCGTCTGTATCCGCTCCCGTTCCCTGAAACCGTACAGAATGGGGGTAAACGCTCCGAGCTCCAGCATCAGGAACCCGAGCGACGGGATGTGGCTCGCCAGACGCATCAACTCGCACATCAGCACCCGGATGTACTCGGCCCGTGGCGGTATTTCGACGTCCAACATATCCTCGACCGCTAGGCAATAGCCGTGCTCGTTGTGCATGTTGGCGAAGTAGTCGAGCCGGTCAGTAAGCGGGATGACCGCCGGGTACATCCGGTTCTCGGCGATCTTCTCCTGGCACCGGTGCAAATAGCCCATCACCGGGTCGCAGCGCACGACAGTTTCACCGTCGAGTTCTAGTATTAGGCGTAGCAGACCGTGCATCGCCGGGTGCTGCGGACCCATGTTCATGTCGAGTGTTTCGAGGCCGAACTCGTCCCGGATGTCCGGGTTGGTCAGTCGCCCACTCTCGGTTCCGCCGAGTGACTGGCTTCCTACGTTCTTCTCTTCGCGGAGCATGTCTACCGCAACCCTTCGAAGGTTCGACGGGCATTGATCTCGAAGCTCTTCAAGAGAGGATGGTGGTCGAAGTGGTCTTGCCACATGTACGTTCGTCGCAGGTCTGGATGCCCTGCGAACGCAACCCCGAACATATCGTACGCCTCTCGCTCGTGCCAGTTTGCCGTCGGATAAACGTGCGTTACGGTCCCGATAACCGGCTCGTCACCCTCTATAGTCGTCTTCACCCTTACATCCGCCCCGCGCAGATCCGCCAACGCGTAGGTGATTTCGAAAGATCCCTGCCAATCCACGACCGTCAGGTACGAAAGATGCCGGACGTTCAACTCTTCGCGGGCGGTTGCCAGGACCGTCGGGATCGATTCCGGGCTCACGACGATGTTCACAACGCCGCCTTCGACCGAAGACTCTTCCAGACCGTGCCGGTTGCGAAAACCTTCTAGGTAGCGCTCCAGGCGCTCCTCCAGCGTTCCTTCGGGCATCATGACCGCCATCAGGCGTTCTCTTTCTTTTCGGCCGGCTCGCCGCCGTCACCATTGCCCTGGGCCTCCGCTTCGGCGGCCTTGCGGGCTTTCTCTTGCTCCTTGAGCTTCTTCTTTACTTCCTTCGGGATCCAACCAACATCCGTCTGGGAGGCTGGCGGCATTCCTTTGCGCTCGAAGGTATAGGTGCGCTTTAGCGGTCGGATGTTGTCGAAGCGCGGTGCCTTGCCCTCACTGATCTCCGTGTACTCCCGCTCCGGAAGATACTCCTGGATGTTGCCCTCGTCGTCCACCAGCGCCGGACGGGGCTTCTCGTAGCCGCCAACCTGCTGATCGCGTTCGATCTTCTTCTGTAGCGTCATGATGCCGAAGATGAGAGCTTCAGGCCGCGGTG
>JBARZO010000557.1:0-2738 GCA_049650165.1 Rubrobacteraceae bacterium | reverse complement strand
TGGTACTCGTAGTTGCCGACCAGCACGTTCGTGTTCAGGTAGCGCATCATGTTCTCGGTGTTGCCGCCGATGTCCATCTCGTCGTCGGAGTGGTAGCCGATGCGGCCCATCACCACGAGCGTCGGGTCGACCTCGTTCACGTACTTCATCGTCTGCTCGAACGGCTTACCGGCCAGCAGCGTCGTCTTCAGCTCGACGCCCTCGTCCTCGGCGATCTTCTTGGCGACCTCCAGGTGGGCCGTGTAGATCTTGGCGAGGCCGGAGTCGATGATCTCCTCGTGCAGCTTCTCCTGCTCCTTGAACCGGAAGACCTTCTGAGCCTTGCTCGACAGCACGCCCGCAATGGAGTGGAACATCGCGTAGTGGAAATACGGGTCGAAGACGGAGATCGCCTCAACCGTCCCGCCGAACTCCCGCGCCAGCTCTATCGCCCGCTTCAGGCCGCCGAGCGACTTGGGCGAGCCGTCAACAGCGACGACGATGTGCTCGAACGGGGATCGGTCGAGGTCCTTGACGATCAGGGTGTCCGCGTGCGTAACCCGCCGCACGATTCGCTCCGTCACCGTACCCAGCACCGTGTCCCGCACGGCCGCCATGCCCATCGCCCCGACGACGACCAGATCGTAGTCCCCTTCGTTCACGTCCTCGACGATTACCTTGAAGTTCTTGCCTTCCAGAGAACGCCGGACCAGTTCCACGTCATACTTTTCGCAGAGCGGTTCCAACACGTCGATGTAGGAGTCGGTGATAATTTCGAGGCCTTTGGTGATGAGCTGGTCGTGGATCTTGCGCTGCCGCTTCATCTCGTCTTCGTCGCGGAACTCCTCGGGCAGCCCGCTCTCCATCTGCCGGAAACGCACGTCGTGCATCTTCGCGGCGTAGGCGTGACAGCCGGCGACACGACCGCCGAACTGGCGCGCCACGTCGACGCCGATAACGCACGCCTGGTTGGAGTAATCCGAGTTGTCTACCGGGACGTAAACCTCTTTGTACATATACTCGCTCTCCTGGCCTATAGAACGTTTGCTAAAGTCCGTCAATCTCTGCGCAGAGCAACCGCTCCCCCGCATGCGTGTAATTTACCCGTTACGGCGGCCCGTAGCAAATAAAACCATTCACATAAAACACCCATTTCACGACAATTCTCGAACCACTCATCGCAAACTAACGACCTGACAGCGGTTTTTGGAAGGTCAATCCTTCCGTCCCCCGAGGTTTCAGTAGTCAGGCTTCAGTTTTTGCCAATGGCTGACGGCCCGCCGTGAGAACCAGAAGAGGCAGTTGGATTAGACGAGCGCAGAACTTGTAGCTAGCAAACCCCACTGCACATCTATTAAAATTTGACTAGTTAAACTATTTAGGATATATTGTCAGCGATGAGAAGGCTCGATGTGGCTGGCCGCATCCTACGAACGGAGGTCGATATGTCCCGGACACCCACGCACACAGCGCCTGTAGTCAGCCGATCTATGGCGATTGGGGCTATCGCCGGTCTGGCGGTTCTCAAGGTCGTGATGTTGGCCGCATTGTTTACGCAGACGCCTCCCTATCCGCCACTGGCGTTTGCGCCGCTCTTTGGTGCGTCACTCGCTTTGAGCGCGTTCGTCGTTGCGATGATCTATGCGAGGTCTCGCTGGTTTGTGTTGCCGACGGGGCTGATTGTTCTAGAATCTTTGCTTTCCTATGGTCCTCAGAAACTCTATCCGGGCGAGTCGTCTTTTTTCGCCCAGACAACGGCCGTTTATCCGGCGATCCTCGTCGGGTCGGCGCTTATTCTCGTACTCGCGCTCAGTAGTTGGAGGCTTTCGCAGGCCTTCGCGTCGAAGAAGGCGTAAAGAGATGTTGGAACGGGTGCTCCGCTTTCTCTGCATGCTCTGGGTCGGGGTAATGGCTGGCTTCTTTTTCGCGTTCACGGTTTTGGTCATGCCGGGTCTGGACGCTACCGAGCCGCTCGCCGCCATGAGCGCGATGCAGGCTATTAACGACGCCGTTCGCAATGCCTTATTCGCCATCGGATTTTTCGGGGCGATGGTGTTGTGTCTGGCCGTAATCCTCGTCTCGCTCATTCGGCGTGGTGGCTCTGCCTCCTGGACTGCCCTGGCGGGAGCGGTGATCTACATCGTAGGGGTGTTCGGCGTGACGGTCGGGTTCAACGTCCCGCTCAACGAGACGCTGGCGACGCTTGACCCAACCCTACCGGAGAATGCGCCGTCCATGACAGCCTACATAGAGGATTGGTCATTCTGGAACAACGTCCGCACCCTCGCCAACGTGCTGGCCTTCGGGCTGTTAGCATCGAGCATCGCCTTTGGGCGGGATCTCGAAACGGAGCGGTCTTCCAGCAGAGAGGTGCGCTGATAGATGCCGAGAATAGGAGAAGCGCAGTGAACATTGCCCAACTGGTCGTTCTGGGAGCACTCGAACAGCTCGGGCGTGCCGGCGGATATGACATAGTGCAGGAGCTCGAACGGAAGATGGTCCGCAAATGGTTGGATCTGAAACCGGGCTCTGTCTACCACGCTCTAAGGCAGTTGGAGAAAGAAGACGCCATAAAACCCGTAGATCAGACCAGAGAAGGACGATACCCGACCAAGACTATCTTCGAGATCACCAACTTGGGCCGGGAGCGCTTCGACGCGCTGCAAGAAGAGGCGTTTCTGGGAGTATTCCCCCATTTCTATGGATTCAAGATCGCGCTAAAGTTCAACACCCGGAGGTCGGGAGGGGAGATCGAGCGT
>JBARZO010000556.1:0-3827 GCA_049650165.1 Rubrobacteraceae bacterium | reverse complement strand
CGATACTTTGGAGAAGCTCGACCCTCTGGTGGTGAACGAGCATGAGGCGGCTTTCTTGCTCGGAGATAAGGTGGAAGGCGTTGAGGGGGCGCTCTCCGCCGCTCCGGATCTTCTGGCGCTCGGCCCGCGCTCCGTCGTGATCACCCTGGGCTCCGATGGAGCAGTCTACGCGGAGGGCGACACTTCGGAGCACGTTTCTTCTCCAGAGGTCGAGGTTGTAGATACTACGGGGGCCGGCGATGCCTTTGTCGGGGCGCTGGCCGTAAAGCTGGCTGCGGACGCTTCTCTCGAAGACGCTGTCTCTTATGCGGTTCGGGCCGGTGCGGCGGCCGTTACAAAAGAGGGCGCCCAGGGTGCGCTGCCTACACCCGAAAAGGTGGAAGAGCTTTGAAGAAAGGCGGCATCGTAAACGCGCAACTCGCGTATGCACTAGCCCGACTCGGGCATACAGATCGGCTTGTAGTGTGCGATGCGGGGTTGCCGATACCATCCGGCCCGGAGGTCGTGGACCTGGCCTTTCGGTTCGGGGTTCCGTCGTTTGATGCGGTCCTACATGGGCTGCTGGATGAGTTGGTAGTAGAAGGCGCGACCGCCGCTGAAGAGGTGAAGGAGCAGAACCCGACCGTCCACGAACTGCTCGGATCTTACCTACTGAACCTGGACTTCGTTCCCCACGAAGAGTTGAAGCGCGTATCTTCCTCTGCCCGGCTCGTCGTCAGAACCGGCGAAGCTACGCCGTACGCGAACGTCGTACTGCGCTGTGGAGTGCCGTTCTGAAGAAATAAGGTCAGGAAATACGGGTGGCGTTGGCAAAGAACACGGGGCCCCGGCTAATTAGTTGGTCGGGTTCGAGGCCGGCTTCTGTCAATAGATCCCGTACTTCATCGGGGGTGAAGAATTGTACGCCGCCGGTGGTTAAGAGGCGTTGGAAGTAGCCACCGCTGGTCGTTTCGGCTTTGAGGATTCCCATGATCGCGATGCGCCCGCCGGGCTCCAGGACTCGGCGGACTTCCTGAAGGGCTTGCGCCGGATCGCCCAATTCGTTGAGCGTGCCGCCGCACACGACTCCGGCGAACGAGGCATCTGCGAACGGCAAGTTGTCCGCGTCGGCCCGGACGAAGGAAGGCCGAACCTCTGCCTTGCGGGAGCGTCGGATAGCTTCCCGGATCATCGACGGTGCTATGTCTATGCCGATAATGTCGCCTTGGTCTCCAAGCCGCTCGGCCATGTTTCGGGTGTAGAGCCCGGCGGAGCAGCCGAGGTCGAGAAAGAGGCCTCCGCCGTCCAGATTTACAAGGCTGGACATCATGCGCAGCTCGCGTTCGTTCGTGAAGTGCTCCCCGATCAAGAGCGAGAGAGAGTGGACCCGCCAGAGCGGCTCGTAACCGAATCCGGCTCCGGGGAGGTAGTTGGTCAGGTTGGCGATGTTGTCGGCGCCGAGGGCGCGACCCATCATGTCCAGGTAGCCGTTCTTTATGGGGTAAGTTTCCTTGGTGGCGCGAGAGCGGACTTTGCCGCGACGGATCATGCCGTTCTCTTCCGTGCCCTGGTAGTAGACGAAACCCCGTTCATCCGAAGGGTCGTCGCGCATGATCGAGAGGAGATCCTTCTTGAACATCTAGTGTCGTTTGCCCTTTTTTTGAAACCGGCTCAAACGAACGTCGAAGCCCCGAACCGAATCGACGAACGCCCCCGATTCTTCGGCGCGAGGTGCGGCCTTTAGCGTAGGATAATCTCCCTCATGGTAGACTAGCGGTCCCTTGCGAACGTCGCCCAATCGCGCGGAGACGACCCGTCCGAGAAACAGTTCGTGATCGCCGCCGGGATAGACCGACTCCAATTCACACTCGATCACTGCTAGAGAGTTCGCCGCCAGCGGCGCGCCGGTCACACCGTACTCACCGCCCAAAGAGTGAACCGCCGAAAGACCGCTCGACCGCTCCGGGGATGCAAAGAGTCTGGAGAGGCCTTCCTGCTCGTCGGACAGGATGCTCACCGCGAAATACCCCTCATCTTTTATTCGCGGGTTCAGTCGCGCCTCACGGTGGACGCTTACCAGAAACAGCGGCGGGTCCAGGGAGACCGAGATCACGGCGTTCGCCGTCATGCCCTCGGCGCTCTCATCGCGCCCCGAAGTTACTACGGTAACACCGGTCGGAAAGAGCCGCATCGCCGCCCGAAGAGAATCTGCGTCAGCTACCAACGCTTTCGGGTCCCCGCGATCTTCAGGGCCGCGCGGGCCGTCAGCAGGCATCTCTAGTGCTCCTGATACTGTAAGTCTCCACGAATTGCTTGAGGCTACTACGCACGACGCTTTTCCACAACACTTTTACCAGCACGCAACCCCTGCGGCCACCACTGCTCCACCGTTTCCCTATCTGAGCCGTACCAGTGGCCCAGATGTTTGTTGTGGTAGACGTCGTCGAGGATCATGTGTTCTGCACCGGTTAGTAGCGACGCCTCGACCGGCATCACCCCGTCTCCGGTTACCCGACCGTCCTCCACAAACCGCTCGTACCGCTTGCGGGCCTTGCGGGATTCCGAACCATCCTCGGCGCCTCCCGCCACGCAGAGGTATTCCAGTCCCGACTCCGCGTGCAGCGCGCCGGGGAAAAGTTCATTGACCCGGTTTATGGGAGATAGACGCCGGCTCTCGGTGACGACGTGCGGGCTTCCGAGTGTGATCAGGTGTGACACGCGCCGGTGGCCGGAGTATCTCCGTCCGCCGTATGGTGGGTCTCCGCCAATATACACCCGGGCGGCTATCCCACCCGCCGAGTGGCCGATAAGTACCGCTTTGTCAGACTCGCTCTCCAGGAGCGCCTGGTCCACGGCGGTCGCGATCTGAAACACCAACTGCCCAAATCCCCGGAAATATCCCGAGATCCAATCCAGCGGTGTCAGCGGAACCACATAAACCTCGGAACCGGAGAGTTCGCGGAGAATAACGGCGAACTCCCGGTAGTTCCGGGGCCAGGCCGTAACTCCTCCGATTACGATTATGGGTTCATCCGCCATGGCATGAGTATACATGTGGAACACTGCCTCTCCGACTACGAAAGTTTACTTACTGCTATTACAGGGGAGCCTGAAATCGGCTTGTTTTGGGTCGCATTTTTTCGGGCACGCTGCTTGTGTGGCGTAAAATAAGCTCGCCATTCTTGAAGGCAAAACGGAGGTTTCGAGTATATGTCGCCCAAAGGCTCGCCGGGTCGCCAGCAACAGACGGATAGCGTATTGATGAGTTGGCTGGGTCACCGAGTGGTCGTCAAGTATCTGGCCGGTCCCGTAGAACCCATGAACCCGGAAGATGAGAAAGGGCTTGCCCGCGCTTCGTTGGAGACGCGCTCTGGGGTGTTCGAGCTACACAGATTTGGACAGATTGGTATAGAAGTTGGCAACACCATAGAAGAAGCTACTGAGGACCGGGTCACCCTGATCCCCTGGGGCGCAATCCTCTCTATGAGGGGTAGCACGCCTCAGGAGCGGGGAGGAACTGATGGCAGGATCTCCAGGGAGGACATGGCTGAACTGGCCCGTAACGACCCTACTTGAGCTAGCGGCTCAAGAGAGGCTGGATCTCAGGCCGTCGAGGACGAACTGAACGGCGAGGGCGGCGAGCAGTACCCCAAGTACGCGGGAGAGAACGTTCGCCCCGGTCTCCCCGAAGAGCGCCATGATCCTGGGGGCCAGCAGCAGAGAGACGAGCACGAGCAGCAGAACCATCGCCAGCACGCCCAGGACCGCCAAGATCTCTACGGGACCCCTGTCGCCGGTGTAGAGGAGGATACTGGTTATCGCTCCAGGACCGGCGATCAGGGGTATGG
>JBARZO010000555.1:0-7440 GCA_049650165.1 Rubrobacteraceae bacterium | reverse complement strand
TGGAGGCGGGAATCGTCATCTTCTGCTTGGTCTGCGGGTTGATGCCTTCGCGGGAATCGCGCTTCTGGACGTAGAATTTGCCGAAGCCGGTGATCTGTACTTCCTCGCCACCCTTGAGCGCGCTCTCTACGGTGTCGATGAACTCCTGGACGAACTTCTGGGTTTCGCTCTTGGAGCTTCCCGTCTTGTTGGAGATCCGCTCGATCAAGTCCGTTTTGTTTATTGCCATGGCCTGTTACCTCCCTGTTTCGTTGGCCTTTTTCCTCTTTTCCCGGCTATATCCGGGAGACTATACCAGAGACGCCCGTGCGCCTCAATTACTACTGCCTACCCACAGATCATCCATTCTAAGCAATGATTCGAAAGAAAATTCCTCTAAATACTCGGAGAACTCCTCCCGGCGATCCAGGACCGCCGAGATTTTGACGACCTCCGCGCCCGCCTCTGAGAGACGCCGGGCGGCCTTTACGGCCTGCGTTCCGGTCGTGACTACGTCCTCAATCAGGGCTACTCGTTCACCGGGCTCGAAGTTACCTTCCACCCCCTTTCCAGTCCCGTACTCCTTGTCTGCCTTGCGAACGATGACGTAGGGAAGCCCCGTGGAGAGCGCGGCAGCGACGACAAGCGGCACCGCACCCAGCTCGACCCCGGCGAGCCGTTCCACACCGTCGGGGATCGTGTCGGCGAGCGCGTAGGCTACGTCTCTCAGCAGGCCCGGTTCCGTGGAGAAGAGGTACTTGTCCACGTAGAAACTGCTCCGCTCCCCGCTGGAAAGTACGAAGTCACCTTCTAGGAGGGCCGCATCCCTAACACGGGATGCGAGATCTGGGCTAGCGCTCACCGGAACCCCGCTCCTGTTCTTCGAGCTCACTAAGGGCCGTGTCGAACGCCCCGAAATCTACCCGGTCCAGGAGCCCGCCAATTTCCTGCGACTCCTCGCCCATAGAGTT
Source organism: Rubrobacteraceae bacterium (assembly GCA_049650165.1). Lineage (GTDB taxonomy): Bacteria > Actinomycetota > Rubrobacteria > Rubrobacterales > Rubrobacteraceae > SIRX01. The sequence goes on along the minus strand of JBARZO010000555.1, from coordinate 6,490 downwards.
CATCCCGTCTTCTATACTGGCATTGACCTCCTTGAGAAGCTCCACGGCCCGGCCCAACGTACCAATCAACTCTTCGTCCTGCACGTTGCCGAGGTCGTCGGCGATGTTCTCCAACTCCGAGATTCGGGCTTCTAGCTCTTCGAGATCCGACGGACTGCGATTCTCCATAAGTTTCGGACTATACATCATTCCGTCGCTGGGGTTTTTCGTCTCCGGCCTTGCTTCCGTGCCCCCCGCCGGCTCCGCCCCGGCTACCGGCGGCCCGGCTCAGAAAGATCCCGAGCACCGCCACGATCACCAACAACCCCAGAAACGGCAGAACCGCCCACACGAAAATTCCGAACCCGGCCCTGAGAAGAAGGAAAGCTACGACCCCCGAACAGAGTACGGCGAGCGGAACAGCCCCGACCAACACGGCGAGCAAAATCTGCGGGCGGAGGTTATTCACTGTTCATCAACGCCTACTTCGTCACCCGGTCTATGGCTTTCGCCAGGTCTTTCAACGTCTCTTCGGAAGCTCCATCTCCTGCGGCCCGCTCCTCGACGAAGTCTTTCAGCAGTAGCGTGTTTATGCGCCGGATGGCGGAGAACACGGCGTTCGTCTGTTGAACCACTTCGGCGTAGGATACGTCTCCTTCATCTACCATCTTGACGATCCCCCGCACGTGCCCCTCTACGCTCTTGAGCCGCCGTACCACTTCGGTCTTGTTCTCTTTTTGCATCCTACCCTTCTCTCTTACCAAGCTCATTCAAAAGCTCCCGGACTACGCTGGCGTCATGGAACGGTACGTCCCCGTCCGGTAAATGCTGCACCTGCTCGTGTCCCTTACCCGCAATTACTACCACGTCACCAGGCTCCGCCTCCTGTAGCGCCGAGCGGATAGCGTCCCGACGGTCCAGCAATATCTCCGTTTTTCCCGGGTCGGCCCCGGCGGCCACCTCGCGGGCTATTTTGGCCGGGGCTTCGGAGTATGCGTCGTCGGTGGTAACGATGCTCCGGTCGGCCAGTTCCGCCGCCGCCCGGCCCATCAGCGGGCGCTTGGCCCCGTCCCGGTCTCCCGCCGCCCCGAAGACACAGATCACCCGTCCACCGTTCCCGTTCGACTCGGCCCCGCTAACCACCTCGCGGGCGACCGCCAGGACCGCCGCGAGGCCCACGTCGGTGTGCGCATAGTCAACGACGACCTCGAATTCTCTCGCGCTCTCGACCCGCTCGAACCTCCCCGGGACCTGCGGCATCCGGCGCGCCGCCTCCCCCACAGCCGACGCTTCCACCCCCGTAGCCAGCGCGAGCGCGGCCGCCCCGGCCACGTTGAGCACGTTGTATCCCCCCAGAAGCGGTGACTCTATCTGCAAAATCCCGCCCGGATACCGAAGCAAGAAGGCTGTCCCCTCCGGACTGTACTGGACCTCTTCCACCCGGTAATCCGCGTTTTCCCACTCACCAAAAGTCTCCACGTCCGCTACCTCTCCGGCGAGCCGTCGCCCCCAGGGATCTTCGGCGTTGGAGAGCTTCGGACCTCCGGCTATGTGAAGGAGTTTGCGTTTGGTCTCGTAGTATTCCTCCATCGAGCCGTGGAGGTCGAGGTGATCCCGGGTCAGGTTCGTGAAGAGCGCTCCGGCAAATTGGGTCCCGGCCACGCGCTTTAAGGCGATGCCGTGGGAAGAAACCTCCATAACGACCTTCCTCACACCCTTTTCGAGCATCTCGGATAGCGTCTCCTGGACCTCGGTAGCTTCGGGGGTAGTGCGCCCCGCCGGGCGGCGCTCCCCAGCATAGACTGTCTCCGCCGTGGTCATGAGGCCGCACGCTTCCGCGCCGTAGGTCTGGGCCAGTATCGAATAAAGGGCGTAGGAGGTCGTGGTTTTGCCGTTAGTGCCGGTGACGCCGTACACTTCCAGTTTCTCGGAGGGATCTCCGAAGACGGCGCAGGCGAGGTCTGCCAGTACTCCCCGCGCATCTGGGACGACGACGGAAGGACCCATCGAAATTTTCTTCTCCGCCACCACGAGCGCGGCGCCCCGACCCAAAGCCTCCTCCGCAAACTCTGTGCCGTCGTGCCGAAAGCCCGAAACCGCCACGAACGCGGAGCCAGGCCTCACGGCGCGCGAGTCGTGAGTAACGCCCGTAACCTCCACGCCGGGCGGCACGTCAACGCCCAAAACTTCCTCTAATCTGCCGGAGTCCAAGATCACAGCCCGTAGTTTAGCAAGGCCTTAGTCATCTTTATCCACTACGTAACTTTATCGAAATAGCCCTGAAACATCCCCGAAACATGTGCAGTTGTATACAAACTCTTCTGGACTGCGAGAAATAGTAAAGGAAAACACACAAATTGGCTTCTATTTGCGCTGACTACCTATATGTGGTGTGTTAACCTACGCCCGGCGTTTTCACGAACATTTAATAATTGGCGAATCTGGCTGTGTCCGGTGAGGCGATTACCGAGGACGTGGCGGCCTTTGTCGAGAGAGGAGATAGATGGCGGCCGAGAACACTATGGTACTGGCGGATCGAACAGATGAGCTTCTAAGCCGGGGACGAAGTCAGGGTTTTGTCAGTATAGAAGAGGTCGCCGAGCTAGTTCAGGGTGGGGACCTTTCGGCCGCAGAGATAGAAGAGTTCTACGCCACGCTAGAAGAAGAGGAGATCTCCATCGTGGAGGCTGAGGCTTCGGGGGAAGCATCGTCGTCGGCTTCGGCCCGCGAGGCGGCGCAGGCTCCGGTACTCCAGATCGCCCACGCGGTAGCCACCGGAGACTCTATCCGGATGTACCTGGCGGAGATCGGACGGGTCCGACTGCTCACGCACGCCGATGAGATCCGTCTAGCAAAGGGTATCCTCCGGGGCTGTAAGCGTTCGAAGGACCGTTTGGTAGAGGCGAACTTGCGGCTCGTAGTGTCCATCGCCAAGAAGTACCGTAATCGGGGGGTCTCGTTTCTGGATCTTATCCAGGAAGGTAACCTGGGGCTTATCCGCGCCGCGGAGAAGTTCGACCACACTAAAGGTTACAAGTTCTCTACTTACGCGACGTGGTGGATCCGGCAGGCCATAACCCGCGCCATCGCGGACAAAGGCCGTACCATCCGCATTCCGGTCCACATGGTAGAGAAGGTCAACAAGTTCCACCGTACCCACCGCCGGATGACCCAGCAGCTAGGCCGGGAGCCCTTCGACGAAGAGATCGGCCTGGAGCTCGCAATCGGCATCGAAGAGATCATGCGGCTACGGGAGATCAGCCAGAGGTCCATCAGCCTCGAAACTCCGGTAGGCGAGGAAGATTCCTCCGAGCTGGGAGATTTTCTGGAAGACGTGGCAACCATCACCCCCACGGAAGCAGTCTCTGACTCACTCTTGAAATCGCATCTACGAGAGGCGCTCAACGAGCTTCCCGAAAGAGAACGCCAGATCATCGAACTGCGCTTCGGGATGAAAGACGACCGTCCCCGGACCCTGGAAGAAGTCGGTCGCGAGTTCGACATCACCCGCGAGCGGGTACGCCAGATCCAGATGAAGACTCTCAATCTCCTCCGCGAGCAGCGTCGCACCCAGAACCTGCGTGAGTATCTCCAGTAACCCCGGAGACACCCCCAAAGAATCCTCCGAGCAGCTTCACGAGTTCGTCTGCGACTTGTCCCTTCGGGCCGGAGAATTACAACTCTCCCGCTACGAACGACCCGGTGAAATTCGTGAGAAGGCGCCGAAAGACGTAGTTACCGAGGTAGACCTGCTCTGTGAAGAGCTAATGATTTCCGCCATAGAGGAGCGCTACCCCGAAGACTCGATCCTCTCCGAAGAACGTGGCGGCGAAATCTCCGCTTCAGGCCGTTCCTGGCTTCTGGACCCGGTAGACGGCACAGCCAACTTCTCTAAAGCAAACCCGCTATTCTGCGCCTGCATCTCGGTTATCGAAGATGGTGTTGTAACCCACGCCGCAGTCTCCGCGCCCCGCATCGGCGACCTCTACCATGCTCGGCTGGGCGGCGGTACATACCTGGAGACTGGTGGCGCGCGCACAAAGCTGGGGGTCAGCAGCACCGAGAAACTAGAGTACGCGTTCGTTGGGGCGGACATGATCCTCTCGCAAAAAAAGCGCAACAGGCGGGACGGGGTTCAGGAAATCTTCGACTCTTGCTGGCAGATCCGGGCGCTCGGCAGCGCGGGTGTTCGTGGAGCCTGGACCTCTGCGGGCTATATAGACGTCTCGCTCGGGACCAACAACACTGCCTGGGACTATGCCCCTACCGCACTGCTCGTCTCAGAAGCCGGCGGGAAGTCTACGGACCTTTCGGGGAAGTCGTGGACACCTGACTCAGACGGACTGCTCGCCACCAACGGCCTTCTACACGAGGAGATCCTGGAGATCCTGGGCCGCGACTAGCATAGCGCCAGGGTTCCGTAATAATTAGTTGCCGAAGCCGTCGTCGCCGGAGAAGCTTTGATCTGGTACAGCGCCATTGTTCGGACTGTTCCAGGATTGTGCGGGTTGAGGTTGCTCCCACGGCTGCTCCGGTTGTTGCGACTGTTGGAACTCTTGTAGCGGTTGCGTAGACCCGGAACGGGTAAATTCTCGGGAGAGCGCTGTGTTCCCGCCTTTAGTGGTCTCCTTCTTCGTCTTTGTGGTGGTAACGGGAGGATCGTAGGCGCGGCCATCCGTCTTGACCTTTAGGTTCATACCCGGGTTCGGCACAGCGAACTGTTGCACCTCCGGATATTCGGCCATGGCACGCTGCATGTAGAGTTTCCAGATGTCCATGGGGAAAGCACCGCCGTCGATCTTCTCGTAGCCTCTAATATTGACCATTGATATACGGTCTCCAGGATAGCCGACCCAAACGCTCGTCGTGAGTTGCGGCACGTATCCCATAAACCAGGCGTCGGAGAACTCCTCGCTGGTGCCGGTTTTGGTGGCCACCGGTCGACCCAGGTCGGCTTCCATGCCGTAGAACTCACCCACGTCCGTCATTACTTCGTTGACCGCCGCCGCCTCGTCCCGCGAGATCGCCTGCTCGCCCTTCAGCTTGTGCTCCGTGAGGGTTTCTTTTTCGCCGTTCTTCTCCTGGACCACTTTCTCGACGAGATACGGCTCCATGTGGACGCCCTGGTTGGCGAAGGTCGAGTAGGCTGAAGCCATCTCCAGCGGCGTTACGCCTTCTCTCAGGCCGCCGATAGCGGTAGGCAGCAAGGGATCGAGTTTGCTCTCTATGCCCAGCTTCTTCGCCATATCCACCACGTTCTCTATGCCGAGGTCTTGGGCGAGCTGAACGTAGACCGCATTGTCCGACTGCTTCGTGGCTTCCTCCAGTGTGATTGGGCCCCGGTACTCATCTTCGTAGTTGACTACCTCGTAGTAGGGTTCCAGTGAGTCGGCGGGCATCGGTATGCTGAGCGGCTGCGACACGTATTTGGACTCGGGCGAGATGCCCTGGTGTATCGCTTCGGCCAGAACGAAAGGCTTGAACGTGCTGCCGGACTGGCGCTTGCCCTGGGTGGCGAGGTTGAACTTGACCTGATTGAAATCCGAGCCACCGACCATCGACTTGACCGCCCCCGTGCTCGGCTCTACAGAGACCAGCGACGCCGAAGGGTCGTTCGGATCGTAGAGGATCTCATCAACCGACTGGCTAGCCTGTTCCTGGAGCTGGGGGTCGAGGGTCGTGTAGATCTTGAGCCCACCTTCGTAGACTACTTCGTCCCCGTACTTTTTTGCCAACTCTTTGCGAACCGCGTCAAGGAAATACTCGTTGTCGTTTTCGTGCTCGATGCGGCCCCGGTTGAGGTTGAGGTCCTGGGCGACGGCCTCATCGTGAGCTTCTTTGTCTATGTAGCCGTACTGCAGCATACTGTCGAGCACCACGTCACGCCGGGCCGTCGCACTCTCCGGATCGTTGAAGGGATCGTAAGCTCCGGGCAAGTTGATGATCCCGGCTAGCATGGCCGACTCCGCGAGGTTGAGCTCTTCGGCGTTCTTGTCGTAGTAAGTCCTGGCCGCGGCCTCCGCCCCGTAAGCGTTCGCCCCGAAGTACACCGTGTTTAAATACTGCTCCAGGATGTCTTTCTTGGAGTACTCTTCTTCGTACTGCCAGGCGAGCGACGCCTCGGTAAACTTGCGCTGAAAACTGGGGATGGCCCGCTGCTCCTGGGCTATGTACGTATTCTTTATGAGTTGCTGCGTTATCGTAGAGCCGCCTTCCTGGATGGAAAGGTTCTCGGCGTTCTCCACCGCGGCCCGGCCTATGGCTTCGAAGTCGAGGCCCCGGTGCTCGTAGAAACGGTGGTCTTCGATGGCGACCACGGCCTCCCGGAGCGTTGGGTTGATCTCCTCCATATCGACCACGTAACGGTTCTGCACCCCGTACAACTCATCTACAACGTTTCCCTCGTTGTCGTAGACCACGGAGGTTTGGGCGAGCTCGCCGGAGGAATAGTTCTCCAGGTTCGGGACTTCCTCGCCAACCTGCGCGTAGGTGTAGCTGAAAGTTGCGAACG
>JBARZO010000554.1:0-4925 GCA_049650165.1 Rubrobacteraceae bacterium | reverse complement strand
TTTTTCTCACCTTCGGTCAGCATCGGTCCGCGAACGATGATCCAGTCCAGTCCACTTTTTTCTATAACGTGGGCGTGGTTCTCGCCGTCCTCCAGCACGTCCTTCTGCAGCAACTTCAGGAGCGTGGTGATCACCTTGTCGAACACCTTCGGCTCGTCGTTCGGGTCGCTAACGCCGGCCCCCGTCAGGCTCACGAGCCGCCGAACGCCGGACTCTTTCATCGCCGCCACGATGTTCTGCGTGCCGACCGTCTGCACGTCCTTGGCGGAACTTTTGGTATGGCCCAGCGCGCTCAACACCGCGTCGGCGCCGGCCACTGCCTCCAGTACCGGCGCGGAATCTTTCACGTCTCCCTCCGAGACCGTTAGCTTTTCGTGGCTGATGCCCAGCTTCGACGGGTCCCGGATGAAAGCCGTAACCTCGTGGCCCGCCGCGAGCGCCTGCTCGACAAGAAGCTTTCCGGTTCTCCCCGACGCGCCGAAGATCGTCAACTTCATACGCCCGTCTCGTTTCTCTCTCAAAATGTCGCCTTTTGTCTAAGTTTCGCAAAACCACTGGCTTGCCTATCCGGGAAAAGTATGTACCCTAACTTTTAGAACAACAAGTACACACAAAAATGTGCTATAGATACAAAAAAGGTACTATTGGAAGGAAGAGCGATGGAGAACAAGCGGTATGAATGCCCGGTCGAGGCGACTCTGGATGTGATCGGGGGTAAGTGGAAGCCCCTGATCCTGTTCTACCTCCTCGGCGAGACCCGGCGCTTCGGGGAGCTCCGCCGCCTGATGCCGGACGTGACCCAGCGGATGCTCACGAAGCACCTGCGGGAGTTGGAGGAAGCCGGGGTCGTTCACCGCGAAGTTTATCGGGAAGTCCCGCCGAAAGTCGAATACTCCCTGACGAAGTTGGGCCGTAGTCTGGAGCCCGTACTCTTGATGATGCTTGAATGGGGCCAGAAGTATATCTGTGGAGCCGGTGGGACTGAGGTTGCCCCGGAGCTCTCCAAAAAAGCCGTCTAAAACCTGGACTCAGATCCTAGCTCTCTCCGCGCAGTCCGTTCAGGAGTAGTCGCGTTAGAGACGAGGTTATTCGTTCGGGGCTCATGCCCAACTCGTGGCGCTGGAAGAGGTAGAGGTCGATGTTTAGTGGGGCCAGGATGGCGTCGGAGAGGTATTCGATATCTACCGGGGGGATCTCACACCGTTCGGCGCCGCGTTTCAGTAGTGCCGAAACCGTCGCCCGGAGCCACTGGTAGAAAGGATTCCGGTACATCCCGAAACGCCGCACCCCGCCGGCGGCGTCCCGGATGGCGCCCAACAGCGAAGCGTTCTCTTCGTTGAAGCGGGCCAACCGGACGAGCAGATACTCCAACTGATCCAGCGCCGGTCCACCGTCCTTCTCCAACCGATTCCGAACCTCTTCCGAAAAATCTCCCATCCTCTCGTGCAGCAGGGCGGCGCACAGGGCGCCCTTGTGCTCGTAGCGCCGGTACAGGGTCCCCTGTCCGACACCAGCCACCCGCCCGACCTCGTACATACTGACGTCCTCGACGCCCCGCTCCTCGAACAACGTCCTGGCGGCACCCAGCACCTTGCGCCGGCTCTCCGCCGCGTCCCGCCGCTCGTCGCAGCAGGCCGCCTCGTAAGCCCCCGCATCCAAAACCGGAAAGCCGGAACCGCCGCCCGTCGCATCTTTTACAGAAAAATCTTCCATTTCCCTTGATAACCCTACCAATGCAATATAGCATTCTGAAGCGGACACTTGTCCGTTTGAGTTTATCAGTTACGCCGGAGCCGGGCAATAAGGAGCGCAGATGGATCTTTTATTTTCAGAGGTTGGGGCTATTTCCGTCCGGTCGGTTTCGGGGACGGAATAGTGGTGGAGGAACGGCGCGGGATAGAGGTCGAGGGGCTCGTTCGGGAGTTCGGCAAGGGCTTTCGGGCGGTTGACGGCATCGACTTGAACGTGGAGCCGGGTGAGATCTACGGTTTCCTCGGTCCGAACGGCGCCGGAAAATCAACCACGGTCCTGATGCTCACCACGTTGCTTCCGCCTACCGCCGGGAGCGCCCGGGTCGCCGGCTACGATATCGTAAAACAGGGTGCCGAGGTTCGGTCTTCCATCGGGGCGGCGCTTCAGGAGGCGGCGCTAGATCCATTTCTTACCGGAAAAGAGCATCTGACGCTCCAGGCAGCATTACACGGTGTTGGGCGGAAGGAGCGCAAGCGGCGGGCGAACGAACTGCTGGAGCGGGTCGGGCTAACCGAGGCTTCGAGCAGAAAAGTCGGGGGTTATTCGGGCGGTATGAAGCGCCGGTTGGACCTTGCGCTCGCCCTCGTACACGAGCCCCGGATACTCTTTCTCGACGAGCCGACGACGGGCCTCGACCCGCAAAGTCGAAGTGCGCTCTGGGACGAGGTCAGCCGGCTCGCCAAAGAAGGTGTGACGGTCTTCCTGACGACGCAGTATCTGGAAGAGGCTGACGTGCTAGCCGACCGGGTTGGGATCATAGACAACGGCAAGATCGTTGCCGAAGATACCCCGGACGCCCTAAAGGCCGAAGTAGGACGTTCGAGCATCGAAGCCCGACCCGTCGACCCGGATGAACTAGACGCGGTGGCCCGGACGTTGAAGCAGTTCGGAGAACCTCTTGCGGCCTCTGCGGGATCTGCCGCCGTCCGGCTCGAGAACCGGACTCAGGGACTCACCGACGTGGTCCGGGCGTTGGACCGGGAGAACTTGCAGGTCTCCGGTCTGGAACTGAACGAGCCGTCTCTGGACGACGTGTACCTCGCCAAGACCGGACGAAAGCTGGAGGGCGCTGGGGATGATGGGACGCAAGAGACTTGAGCTACTCTGCTATCTTCACCCAGATAACCCAGCTTTCGCGGCGGTCCATCGTCCGGCTGCTCCGCCAACCGCAGGTGGTTGGACCGGCGATCCTGTTTCCGTTGATGATCTTCGGTTTCCAGGCGGCGGGCCTGGATTCGGCGGCGGACATCCCCGGCTTCCCGACCGACTCGTACGTCAGCTTCCTGCTCGCCTTCCCGCTCGTGCAGGGCATGCTCTTCGCGGCGGTCTCCGCCGGAACCGACCTCGCCAAAGACATAGAAACCGGCTTTCTCAATCGCCTCTCCATGACCCCGATGCATCCGGCGGCGCTCCTGATCGGGATGCTCGCGGGCGTCGTTAGCCTGGGATTCCTCCAATCTATCGTCTTTATCATCGTCGGCCTGCTCGTCGGTGTAACCTTCGAGGCCGGGGTGCTCGGGGTGCTGGTGCTAATAGTCTTGACGACGCTCACGGCGCTCGGTTTCGGCGGGGTCGGGGCGATCCTGGCGTTGCGGACGGGTTCGGGGGAGGCGGTGCAGGGATTGTTTCCATTGTTGTTGGTTACGTTCTTCCTCTCTTCCATACTCTTGCCGCGAGACCTGATCGAGACTGACTGGTTCCGAACCGTCGCCACCTACAACCCGGTTAGCTACCTCGTAGAAGGCATCCGGAGCCTAATAATCACCGGCTGGGACGCGCAAGCGTTGACTCTCGGATTTACCGTGGCGGCGGGGCTCATCGTGGTCGGACTCTCCGGGGCCGTTCTCTCCCTTCGCGGAAGGGTGGCCCGCACGTGAAGAGCTTATTATCGGTGGCCGGCGCCGTTGCCTGGCGCGGCATACACAACTTCTTTCTCAACCCGGCGCTGGTCATACCGGCCATCCTCTTCCCGCTGTTCTTCCTGGCCGCCTTCGCCGGAGGACTCTCCCGCGTTGCAGACATCCCCAGCTTTGATTTCGAGGGTGGCTACACGGCCTTTCAGTACGTCTGGATCCTTTTGCAAACCGTCGCCATCGGCGGGGCGTTTACAGGCTTCGCCATCGCCCGGGACTTCGAAAACGGATTCGCCCAGCGCTTCATGCTCGCGGCCCCGAGGCGCGAGGGGATAATCCTCGGCTACATGGCCGTCTCGCTCGTCCGCGTCACCATGACCGGCGGGGTCGCCACTATCGCGGCGCTCGCATCCGGGATGCAGGTGCTCGGGAGTGGTGTGGACCTGTTCGGACTCTTGGGGCTTGCACTACTGGTCAACGTCGCGGCGACGCTGTTCGCGATCGGGATGGCCATGATCCTGCGTACCAGCTCGGGCGGTTTCCTCATCCAGACGCCCATCTTTATAGCGACGTTCCTCTCGCCGGTCTTCGTGCCGCTGGAGCTTCTGGACGGCTGGATCCAGGCCGTCTCCGTCGTCAACCCCATAACCTTCATCCTCGAAGCCGGTCGAGGCTTTATCTCCGGCAACCCAACCGGAGTGCTCCTCGCCTTCGGCCTCGCAGCAGCACTTATACTCGTAATGATCCCCTGGGCGCTCTTCGGTCTCCGTCGGGCAGAGAAGGCGGGCTAAGCTAGCCTACCTGTCAGGCGTCGTGTCCCAGTAGATGCCTGTAACGTAAGTACCCGTGGCGTTGGTCGTGGTCGCGCTGACCAGCCGCCATCCCCAGGAGGCACCTTCGTCGAGAGCTTCCTGTACCTTGCTTTGGTGACTCTTTGCCCGGTACTCACCGGCGACGATTCGAAACCTGTAGCGACCGGATGATGTCCGCTCTTCCTCGCTGCCGAACACTTTCTCAGACCAGGCTTGCCAGTCGCCTCACGCCCTCGTCTATCTGATCCGGCGTGACGGCGCAGAACGGGAGCCGCACGAAGCGGTCACCCGCCACCGGCTCGTCGCTGACGGGATCTGCGAAGAAAGCGGAACCGGGCGTCAGCACCAGATTCTGGTCCTTGGCCCGGCCCACTAGGTTCTCGGTGTTGGCCTCCTCAGGGAGCATGATGCTGACGAAGAAGCCACCGTCCGGTATGAAAGCCTGGGCATCAGGCAGTTCGCGGCGCACGGCTTCGGCCATCGTATTTAGGCGAGGACTGTAGAGTTC
>JBARZO010000553.1:0-5070 GCA_049650165.1 Rubrobacteraceae bacterium | reverse complement strand
AAGCTACCGCGACCTTCGCTCCCGCTTCTCCGGCGACTTCGGCTAGTCTTCCAGCCTGACGTGTGCTCCCGGCCTGCACGGCGACAAAGTCCGCATCGTCCGTCAGAGCTTTTTCGAGGTTGTCTATGGGCTCCGAGGTGTTATAGGAGAGTGAGACCTGGCCCTTGCTATCCATGGCGACCAATAGTGCGTTTTCGCCTATCGTCGCCGTTTTTATTTCAGCTTCGGACAAGGCTTCGCCGAGAGAGCCGGACTGAACCGCTGTGGCTGGACCCCTGAAAGCTTCCGGAAATTCTGTGGGATCTTTCGGGAGGCTTTCGGGGAGCAGTGAAGTGTCCACCCGGACACCGGCCCCGAGGAGCACGTAACCCATCCTGGAGTCCGCCGGGGAGGCGCCCTGGAACGTCGAAAGGTTGGCGACGGTGCCGCTGTCGGAAATATCTGCAAGAGAGGAGGTTTCTCGCACCTCTTCCCAGGTAAGATCTTCTATCAGTATGAGAACTACTGGCCGGACTTCGGAAATGTCCTGGCTAGCCTCCGATGGAGACGCACACGAGGTAGAGACCATTAGAAGAATCGGGAGTAGCGACAGAAGAACGAGCGTTCGCACAACGGGGATCAGTCTAGCAGAGTCGCACTCCTGAGCGTGTTCTCGAAAGCTGTTTTAGATTTGATGACGTCTTGTCAGTTAGTGTCTTATCGGAAGGACCAAAAATACGCAGACGACAATCAGCACCGCTACGGTCAGAAACAACACCGGAAGGATGCCGCCGGTCGCCGGTAACGTGGTGTCTCGTTCGGTCTCAGGGGTGTCTGTCGTGGCCGATGCGTCCGACAAGGCGGGAACGTTTATGGTGGCGCCTGCGGGAGGGAAACCGGCCTCCGCGCACAACTCGACGGCCTCTCTGGTCAGCGGTTCCAATACAGTGCCGTTGATGCTGGGTTCTCTGGACCCGGATTTTGCGGGGGCTCCCAACCTTACGAGATCTTCGCACTGGTAGACGACGTCACCGCCGTAGATCAAGGAGCCGTCCTCGGTTGCTACGTATGCGCCACTATATAAAGATCCATCATCGCGCTCGGGTGTAGCGGTTTCGGTGGGCGCCTCTCTCACTACGTCCTGTGCCGAAGCTGGCGCGATCGGCGTGACGAACAATGCGAATAGGATCAAGATGATTACCAGCATGACCAATGTTGCTGTGACTTTCATCTACAACCTCCGACACGTAGAGGGTCTCATTATCAATAGTACAACCGTCATGGTGTTCTGGTTCCACCTTGCGAGAACTTCTCAAGGGTAAGCTGAAAGCGTGGTATTCAGACTGCTACAAGAAGGCGACCGTATTCCGGGGTTGCTAAACTGCTGCGGGTTGAAGGCTACTACACATGCGATCTTCGGTGTTGCGGCTTTGGCGGGAACCTCGCTTCTCGCCGGGACTGAACCGCCCCTGCTCGCCTACCCGGTAGCCGTCGTTACTTCCTGGCTGCCGGACTTGGATAACCCTCGCAGCAGGCTCGGCAACGGCCTGAGCCGGCTCAAAAACCCTACCGCGAACTTCGTCACCCGACCTTTGAGCTGGGCGTTCAGGATCACGTCTTTCACGCTGGTCCGAACCGTGGGCCATCGCACCCTCACACACTCGCTTCTAGGGCTCGCACTATTTACGCTGGCGGCGTGGCTGCTCCTCGGGAATTATCCGAACTTCTTCTACGCCTGCGTCGCAGGTTATGGTTCGCACCTGATCGCCGACGCCCTGAACACGCGGGGCGTGCCGCTACTCTGGCCTCTGGGTAGACCATTCAGGCTCTTGCCTGGCGGCGTTCGTAGCGGAGGGGTATGGGAGATCCTCGTTGCCCTGGTCGTACTGCTGCTAGGGGGTTTCGCCATCTCGCTCGTCTACCCGACGATAGATGGTTTCTTCTAACCACTCCAGGGTACGCAAGCTGGTCGGATGCGTGGGACGGTCGGACTTCTCATTGTGGTCTCCGGTCCGCCGAAAAGCCTCGGCGGCGGCTTCGTGTAGATCCCTCTCCGCCAGCTTCCGGAGGCGTTCCACGCTAGGGTAGTCGCGGGCGGGTTCGATCTTATCCGCAACGTACACGGCGAGCGCGACCGGTCCCATCCCCGGACTCCCGACCGTGTGCGCCCTGATCGCCTCAAGAACCTCTTCGTCTACGAGGTCCAACTCCCGGATCGCCAGCTCCGCAGCAATCGGCCCGTGTAATAGTTTTGGATCCCCCTTTTCATGCTCGCCCAGCGGTATCTCCCACTCATCCGCCAGCGCCAGGTATTCTCTGGGCTCCAGTTCCCGCGCTGCATCGTGCAAGAGGGCTGCGAGGCGCGTACGCCCGGCGTCGAGGCCGTGGATTCCGGCGAGCCTCTCAGCGGTATCGGCGACGCGAAGGGTGTGGGCGTAGCGCTTCTTGGAGAGTCTGTTCCGGACATAAAAATCCGCCGTGGCTAGTAGGTCCTCGTTTGTTCCCCAGCCTTCCATTCGGGGAATTGTACAATCTTCGGACCTTGAACCCCGAGCGCAACAAAAAACTGGCCGAACACGTCTCCGCCGCAACCCGCCTACCCCTGATCGCCGTTCCGCTCTTTCTCGTCGTCGGAGCCGCCTCCGCTGGCATACGGGGCATCCTGTGGGCCTTTCTTTGTCTATTCCTCACCAGCGGACTCTCACTGTTTTACCTCCTCCACCTGACGCTGGCGGGGAAAGTACGTGACCCGCGAAGGATCTCACAATCCGAACGAGCGCGACCGTTATGGGTGGTGGCGGGGCTGCACGTCGGGGCGTTCTTGCTCGTAACCTTACTCGGCGCCCCCGCGCCTCTGCGGGCGGTTCTGCTCTCTTACGCGCTAGCCACCCTCCTATTTGCGCTCTTCACACCCCTCACAAACCTCTCGCTCCACACCGCCGGCGTCTCCGGTGCGGCGGTGTGCCTCGCCTACGTCTTCGGACCGTGGGGCGCTCTGGCAGCGCTCCTCGTGCCGCCGGTCTGGTGGGCGCGGAGAAAGCTGGATCGGCATACTCCTGTGGAGCTGGCATTAGGCGTGCTGGTCGGTGGAGGTGGAACTTGGCTGGCTTTTTGGCTTATCGGGTGAGAGTGCAGGCAATATAGAATATAGAGTGTGAGGATCGAACTCGACACCGAAGCCAACGCCTTCTACCTGTATATCCGAGACGAGATTCAAGACGAAGAAGCTGTCCGTACCTTGGAAGTAGAGGATGGAGTCTATTTAGACCTCGATTCGGACAATCGTCCGCTGGGCCTGGAGTTTATACACGCCGGTGACTTCCAGGATTTCCTCAAGCGGCATATTAGAGAATAGACTAGAATTCGCGACCTCTGCCACGCGAAGTTGGGTCGCACGAGAGTGTCTAAGCTCGCCAGACTTGGGAGCCCATCATGTCGAAGTGGTGGTCGTAGGTCCACATTGGTACCTGGAGGCGGTCGGAGATCTCGGCATTTGTCGCATCGGCCATCGAGATGTCTTGGTCCGGGTAGCGTAGGACGCGCCCGATGACTTTCTTGTGGTCTTCTAGGGGGATGACGAAGAGTGTTGTTCTTAGCAGCTCTCGCAGGAAAGTCCGCGCCTGCGACGGGCCGAGCTTTCGTAGTACGAGCCCGTGCGCTTCTTGTAGTGTGGCGTAGGAGATGACGGCTCTTAGGCTCTGGACTTCGAGTTGCGATTGCTCTCGAAGGGACCTCTCGTGCTGGGAGTCGGAAGGGTCGGTGGCTGCGTATAGCGGCCCCGTGTCCGCGAGAACTACGCCTCTCAACCGTCCCCGTACAGGTATTTGTCGTGCTCAATGCTGACCTCGGAGAGGCCGCTGCCTTGTTTGGCGGGTGTGATCCGGAGGAACCGTTTTGAACGGTCGAGATCCTCCTGTGTGAGGTCGTCCAGGTGAAACGGCCCTTCGATTTTACCGAAATCATTGTCGATGTTAGATCGGAAAGAGACGCGCTCTGCGTACCAATGCTCGGCCTTCTCGCGGTTTTCTAGACCGAGGATCTCGCCCGCACGCTCCAGGGAGAGCCGGCCTTCGCCGACCAGGAGCAGCAGCAGACCTTCGAGAGCCTCACGCTCGGGATCCGGACCGAGAGCTTCTAGCATTCCGTCTAGCAGCGTCAATCTTACGTCCATAATTCCTACATTCTATCCTGACTTGACGTTTGTTGGAGGTAGCCATCAGCGTGCGGACGGTATTCCTGCTCTGAATACCTTTGTTCTTGTTGCGCCGGAGGCTTCTTGTATGAGTGAATTAAGGTGGGCCTACAAAGATACATTATAGACTGCGGCTTCGAGGACAGCTCAAAACTAGAAGGGGCGAAATGTCACCGGAAACTCATTCTCAAATGGTCAACTTTATATGGGGCATCTGTGATCTCCTTCGGATAGCCTCACCAAAAATCGCTTCGCAGTACGGCTGCAGTAGAAGATCCCTAGCTCGAAATTTGGAGTCTTTTGATTCTTGTTTGCTAGTAGTTGCTCTAGAAGTGGACCCGGCGAGACTCGAACTCGCGACCCCTGCCATGCGAAGGCAGTGCTCTCCCAGCTGAGCTACGGGCCCAAAAGCTCCGGCTATTGTAACTGAATGCTGACGGCTAACAAGCTGACCGCTCCTTAGTGGGCGATGCTGGTTTCGAACCAGCGACCTCTGCCGTGTGAATTCTGCCCGCCGCATTTCACCACGTCCTACTGTGTCCGGTAATTATGCTGTTTTGCAGGCAATTTACAAGTTTTATGGCGATAACGCGTCCGCCGCGTCCGCGTCCATACTGGCCGGGTTGCAGTACGGTTGCAGTACGCTGCGCCTCGTTTGTGGATACTAAACGCGACCCGGAATTTGAAGATTTTTCGGATTCCGGTACGGAAGTGCCGCGACACACCGTAGCATCCATGTAGCCATAAACGAGCGCAGGAGGGCAACGTGGACGAACAGCAGCATGAGTGGTTGAAGGTGCCGGAGGTAGCAGAAGTATTGAGGATCGCCCGCAGCCGCGCTTACGAGTTGGTGGCGGACGGCGAGATACCAGCCGTCAGGATAGGCCGCAGCGTAAGAG
>JBARZO010000552.1:0-2879 GCA_049650165.1 Rubrobacteraceae bacterium | reverse complement strand
GGCTACCGTCGTAGAGGAGCGCGGTCCCGCCGACGAGGAGGCTGGAGGCGACCACATTCCACATCATCCAGCCCGTGGTAGTAAACCAGAAGTAAGGGTCTCCCTGTTTTACGTCCATGTGAAGGGAGAGCTTTTTGAGATGCTCCAACAGGACGCCGCCGTGGCCGTGGACGAGCGCCTTCGGCAGCCCCGTCGTACCCGACGAGTAGAGCACCCACAGCGGATGGTCGAACGGAACCTGCTCGAACTGGAGCTCTGCGTCTGCATTCTCCGAAAGTAGCTCTTCCCAGAGAACCACGTTTTCCAGCCCGCTCGTGTCCGGCTGCTCGTTCAGGTAAGGGATCAGCACCGTCTTTTCGAGGCTCTTAATCTCTGTCTGTAAACGCGCCACGGTCTCCGTCCGGTCGAAGTCTTTGCCACCGTAGCGGTAGCCGTCCACGGCGATAAGTACCTTCGGTTCGATCTGCTCAAAACGGTCCACAACGCTCTCGGCCCCGAAATCCGGCGAACAACTCGACCACGTCGCGCCCAGCGAGGCTGTGGCAAGGAAGGCGATGAGAGCTTCCGGCGTATTCGGCACGTAGGCGACCACCCGATCCCCACGCTCGACTCCCAGGGATTTCAGTCCCGCCGCGAGAGCCGACACCTGATCGTAGAGTTCCTGCCAGCTTACCGTTCCCAGTTCCCGAACCTCTGATTGGTGCATTATGGCCGGCTCATCCGGTCGTAGGTTGCGGAAGACGTGCTCGGCGTAGTTGAGCTCCGCGCCAGGAAACCATTCCGCCCCCGGCATCTGCCGAGATCCGAGCACCTCCGTGTACGGTTTGGAATACTGCACGTCGAAGTATTCCCATATAGAGGCCCAGAATTCCTCCAGCTCCGTCACCGACCATTCCCAGAGCTCCTCGTAGCCCCCGAAAGAAACCCCTTTATTCTCTTCCAGCCACCGCATATAGAAAGCGATGTTCGAGTTCGCTTTGAACTCCTCGGAGGGTTCCCAGAGTAGTGCGCCCTCTTTCGCTTCGGTCACTTACCTCACCCTTTCTTGCGCTCTTTATCCCTAGATAATAAACCTTCACCGGGCCGTTCAGCCATCGTCAATCGTCAAGGGAGTGTAATGGACTCGGCTATCTCCTTGGGTGGGATCCAGCATCCCACCGTAGCCTTTACGAGCACCACCCTTCGGCATACTCACCTCAGTGCTAGAGAACGATTCGGGAAGTTTACGATCCACAGATCTTGGATCTCGTCCCACTTCAGGCTTCTTCGAGTTCGACCAGAACATCTCCACCGGAGACGCTGTCGCCCTCACTGTAGGAGAGTAAACTCACCACCCCATTGTGGGGGGCCACAACCGATTGTTCCGTCTTCATAGCCTCTAAGACCAGAAGTTGTTGTCCTTGTTCGACTTCGTCACCCTCGCCCACCAGTACCTTCACCACCGTGCCCGGCATCGGGGCCGTGAGGCTTGCGCCACCGGAGTCGGACCCTCCGGACCCCACGTCATCAACATCGAGCGGTGATGGTTTGGAGAGCCGGTAGCTCTCTCCGCCCAACGATACCAGGATATCTGCACCATCCATCGCGAAGCCCCCCGCGACGTGCCGGCCATCCAGCCTAGCTTTTATCTCGCCATCGCCTACGGTGAGCATCTCGATCCCGGCTTCTCTACCGTCCAGCCGCAACTTTAGAGTTCTGCCCCCCAAACGTTCGACCTCGACCATATATTCTTCCTCGCCCGCTCTGTAACGCAGGTTAGTCGCTCCGCCCAGACGCCAGGCGCCACCCGAAAACAGGTCTCCCGGATTCTCGCTTGGGGACCGTGAGAGATCACCCGCTGCCGCGAGTAAGACAGCTTCTACGGGAGGACCGGGTGTTTGAGGAGCCTCGGTGAGTCCGTGCTCTTCCAGAAACTCGATGGTGGTCTCACCGGCTTCGAAGGAGGCGTGATCCGCTATGCGCCGCAGCAGCGGTAGGTTCGTGGAAACTCCCAGGACCGTGTAGTCGTCGAGTGCCCTGCGAAGCCGCAAGATAGCCTTCTCACGGTCCGACGCGAAAACAATAAGCTTGGCGATCATCGGATCGTAGTGGAGCGATACTTCATCACCCGACGCGACACCGGTATCGTTTCGTATACCGGGTCCTTCGGATGGCGCAAAGAGGTGCAGCTTTCCGCCTGCCGGCAGTCCAGTTCCCTCTTCCTCGGTATAGATACGCGTCTCTATGGCGCTGCCACGCGAGACGACGTCCTCCTTAGAGATCGGCAGATGATCCCCGGCAGCGACGGCGAGCTGGAGGTGTACGAGATCCTGGCCCGTCACAAGCTCCGTGACCGGGTGCTCGACCTGCAGGCGGGCGTTCATCTCCAGAAAGTAGAACTCGTCCTCTTCGTCGCTGAGCAGGAACTCGACGGTACCCGCGTTGCGATAGCCGGCCTCTTTAGCCAGGCGCACCGCAGCGGCGCACATCTCCTCCCGCAGCCTCGGATTCAAGGCCGGCGACGGGGCTTCCTCGACGACCTTTTGGTGCCGGCGCTGGATCGAGCACTCCCGTTCGTAGAGGTGTACGACGTTCCCGTGATGGTCGGCTATGACCTGGACCTCAACGTGCCGGGGATTCTCCACGAGCTTTTCGAGAAACACCGACCCCTCTCCAAAGGCGGCCTCGGCCTCTCTCTTGGCGCTCCTCAGAGCCTCGACGAAGTCCTCCGGCTGGTGTACGGGGCGCATCCCGCGCCCGCCCCCTCCGGCGCTGGCCTTTACGAGGACCGGGTACCCGATCTCTTCGGCTTCTTCGGCGAGACGCTCCTCGCTCTCGTCATCGCCCGCGTAGCCCGGCACGGTGGGCACGTCCGCGTTCCTCGCCAGCTCCTTGGCCCG
>JBARZO010000551.1:0-1576 GCA_049650165.1 Rubrobacteraceae bacterium | reverse complement strand
GGCTAGAGGGGCTGGTCTCGTTGGGGGCCGTCGTGTTGGCTACGGCGGCGTTGGTAGGGCTTCCGTCCGCCTTTTTCGATAACATCCCGGCCGCTTATCTGCAGCTCGGGAGCATTATCTTGAGCCTGCCGCTGCTCTTTATCTTCTACATGGGTGGTTTGGTCGCCTTCTTCGCCCGCCGGCCGGATATGGTCTAGCTCCTGGCTGGGGTGCGGTCTTCTATAACCGTCTCGGAGGTCAGGGTGCGGTGGACCGGGCACTTGTCGGCGATTCCGAGTAGCTTCTCGCGTTGCTCGTCGCTCAGGTCGTCGCCTTCTATCTCGATCTCACGCTCGATGTGATCTATTTTGCCGGTCTCCGTCTCGCAGTTGCCGCAGTCTTCGGCGTAGATCTTGCCGTGTTTGAGCCGTACCGTCGCCGACTCCAGCGGCCAACCCTTGCGATCGGCGTACATCCGCAGGGTCATCGCGGTGCAGGAGCCAAGAGCCCCCATGAGGTAGTAGTAGGGGTCGGGGCCTTCGTCCGTGCCGCCCACGCTCGCCGGCTCGTCTGCCACCATTGTGTGGCCGTTTGCCGTGATCTCCGTGTAGAAACCTTTGCCTATCTTTATGGTTACGTGGTCTTTGTCCTGGCTCATGTACTGTCCTTTCCGGGTGTGGTGGAGGAGTACCCCAAACTATATTCCTCCAAAAGTCTTCTGTTCAAATAGAATCCAATAGTCCGATGGACATTAGGAGGCCTTCTGTTTCGGGTAGGGCTCGCATGCCAGCCATTCGAGGACGACGGCGGCGGTCCACGACTGGTCGTTGGCGCCGAGAGATTCACCGGTGAACGGGTCGAAGTATTCCCCGAAACCGTGCTCGGAGATCTGGGCCAGGGCCGTCTGCCGGAGCTTACTAGCCAGTTCCGCCTCACCGGCTCTTTCCAGCGACCACCACAGAAGCCAGGTGATTATCGGCCAGAAGGGACCGCGCCAGTAGCTGCGACTCACGAAACCGGGGTCTACGGGGCTGGTGGAGGGCGGCAGCGGACGATGCAGGTCCGGGCTGCCCATGAACTCGGCTGATTGCAAGCGTTCGACCAGGGCTCTGAGCCGCGCGGGGTCCAGGCCGCCCGCAATGAGCGGCGCGAAACCTGCGACGGTGCGGGCCTCCAACAACTCACCGGCGAGTACGTCGTAGTCGAGGTAGAGGCCGAGTCCTTCGTGCCAGCAGCGTTCTAAACCCTCTCTTCCGCGAGCAGTCCAGGCCCGGAGCGATTCCCGTTCTTCTTCAGGTGCTCCTACTACCTCCGCTATCTCCAGAAGCGCCTCGTTCGCCGCGACTAGTATCGCGCTCGCGAATACATCCTTGACCGCGAACTGCTGCGACTCGTGAACCGCCTCTTCGTCGCACACGGCGAGCTTCAAGGTCTCCACGAGCCAGATGAACCGCCGGTACTCGAAGTCTGTTGGCCGCTGGGAAGGGTCGTCCACGTGTTGGAGATCCAACCGTTGAAAGGTCGGCACTTCGCCGATCTTCACCCGTTCCACGGCCGCATCCCACCGGGGAGAATTGTCCGTGCCGCTCTCCCAGGG
>JBARZO010000550.1:0-2368 GCA_049650165.1 Rubrobacteraceae bacterium | reverse complement strand
CACGAATACCTTATCCTCGCCCGTCTCTCGTACCAAATGACGCTTGCGATAAGTGAGCAGCACGCCTTCGGGACCGACGAGGTTGGCGCTGTCGGCTACGCCGGAGGGGCCGGAAGTTCCCGGTAGACGCTCAGCGAAACCGTACGCGATGTATATATCGAGGGAACGGGCCAGCGCCAATAACCTCTGCACGCTCGGCCCTGACTCGGCATCTTCGGCGTACAGATGGGCGGTAGTCAGGCCCGTGTAGCCGGAGGTAAAGAGCTCGGGAAGAACTACCCAACGGAGGTCCGGATGCGCTTCTTTCGCCTCCGTAACGGCCATCTCCGCGAGCAGCAAGTTGGCTTCTACGTCTCCAGGTTCAGGGCTGAGGTTCAGGGACGCGACACTGGCGGTGCTATGTGTCAGATGGCCTTCGGCTACAGCGACCGGTAGCTCGACTGTATCGTGGGGTCCGAAGTTGCCCCGGAGCACCTGTGCCATAATTCGCCTCCCTTCGACCCTTTATATGTCCTGCAGAGCCTCTCGACCGTTCCCGCGAAGAAAGCCTGCAATGAATTTTAGTCGTGCCGTCAGCTTCGCCGCATCGGCCCTTGGGAGCACAATTCAGGACTTGCTGCGGGGTTTGATTGTCCATCGGTAGCATTGACAATGCCTTTGTATGGGGCGAAGATATGCGACCATGAAGCTGCAGACAATGCAGAAAGCGCGAGAAATCCTGGTTTATACGGACAATGGCGGTGCGTCGCCCTCATAATTTTATCCAGGCTCCGTCTGACTGAGCACGGCCCCGGCGAGATGTGTAACTCTGCGTGGTCTCAAATCCGTAGTTCAAGAACATCGTTCAACCGAGAGGAGAATATTAGCTAATGTGTGGCATTATCGGCGTCTACAAAGGTCTGGAACCGGAGGTGGCCGGACGGATGTTGAACCGTATAGTCCACCGGGGCCCCGACGATGAGGGAGATATCGAGGTCGGGGGGAACTGGCTCGGGCACCGGCGACTCTCCATCGTGGACGTCAGCGGCGGGCATCAACCACTCGTGACCGAATCGAAGTCCGGCGGTAAGCTGTACCTGGTCGGCAACGGAGAAATATATAATCACGAAGAGGTCCGCGAGAAGCTGCCCGACGTGGAGTACAAGACCAGCTCGGACAACGAGGTGGCGTTGCACGTAGTAGACCAGTGGGGTCCGGAGAAGATCTCCGAGCTGCAAGGCATGTTCGCCTTCATAGTTTCCGGCGAGGACGGGCGCTTCGTGGCGGCCCGGGATCCCGTCGGCATCAAGCCGCTCTACTGGTCGAAACGGGGCGACAGGATCGTCTTTGCCTCCGAACTACGAGCCTACGACGACGATTGGCTGGCCGAGGCCGAGGTCTTCCCGCCGGGACACTACTGGACGCCGGAAGAAGGTCTGAAACGCTTCGCCTACGCCGTGCCGCGAGATATGGAAGACCTGGATCAGTTCGACGGCCCGTCCGAACCCGGAGCTCCGATTCCGGACGACATCCTGGATAAAGTGCGTAAAGAGTTGATCGAGACCGTCGAAGGCCAGATGATGGGCGACGTGCCCGTTGGCGTCTTTCTCTCCGGCGGCCTCGACTCAAGCCTCGTCGCCGCCATCGCCGCCAAGTGGGCGAAACGGAACGATACGCACCTTATGACCTTCGCCGTCGGCCTGGAAGATTCACCGGACCTGCTTGCCGCTCGGGCCGTGGCCGAGCATCTCGAGACCGAGCACCATGAAGCCATCTACACCCAAGAGGACGCCATGCGGGTATTGCCGAAGGTCGTCCGGTCCATCGAGAGCTTCGACCCATCGCTCGTGAGGAGCGCGGTCCCAAACTACTTGCTCGCCGAGTTCACCGCCAAATACGTCAAGGTGGTTCTCACGGGCGAGGGGGCCGATGAAATCTTCGCCGGGTACGAGTACTACGAGGATTTCACTACCGAGGAAGAGCTACACGAGGAGCTGATCCGGAGCATCGAAGGCCTCCACAACCTGAACCTCCAACGCGGCGACCGAACCTCAATGGCCCACAGCCTCGAAGCCCGCGTCCCGTTTCTGGAGCTCGGCATGATCGAACTAGGACTCTCTCTACCCGCCGGCTGGAAGCTCGCCGCTGAAGGCCAGCTAGAGAAACGTCTCCTCCGCCAGGCCTTCGACGGCTGGCTCCCGGAGGACTTCCTGTGGCGCAAAAAGGCCCAGTTCGGCGACGGCTCCGGTGCCTCCTCCGTCCTGAAAGAACGCATGGAGAACAGCGTCACCGAAGAAGAATTCGAGCGTGAGAAGGACAAGGTAACCCCACCGCTTCGTACCCGGGAGGAGATGGCTTACTACAAGATCTTCGCCGAGCACCTTGGCGG
>JBARZO010000549.1:0-4124 GCA_049650165.1 Rubrobacteraceae bacterium | reverse complement strand
GTAGATCACCACGTCCATCCCCGAAGCATCCATAGCCATAGCCGCCAGCCGCGAACCGGTCGCCAGCCCTCCTAGATGCCCCCTACTCCCCATCGACCGGATAAACACCCCGGAGTCCAGAAAATGGTCCGAGAGCCGGATGCGGTCGCCCAGAATAGCGCCTTTAGAAAAGGGACTCGAAGGGTCAACCGATACCACCCCAACCTTCTTCTCTTCCTCGCGGTAGAGGCGTATCAGCTTCGAGATAATGCTGCTCTTCCCCACTCCCGGCGGTCCGGTAAAGCCGATGCTGAAGGCGCCGCCCGCGTGCGGATAGATGCTGGAAATTATCTCGTGCACCTCGGGGTCTTCGCGCTCTATCTTCGAGATCACCCGCGCCAGCGCCCGCCGATCGCCCGCAAGCAGACGCTCTGCAAACTCACCACTCAACCGCGAAGTCTCGTATTCAC
Source organism: Rubrobacteraceae bacterium (assembly GCA_049650165.1). Taxonomy (GTDB): domain Bacteria; phylum Actinomycetota; class Rubrobacteria; order Rubrobacterales; family Rubrobacteraceae; genus SIRX01. The sequence continues at coordinate 3,675 of JBARZO010000549.1, read as the reverse complement.
CATGCCGTTCGTCACGCACGCCAGAGTACGACAAGCGCTGCGATTACACAAGACGCTCTTGCACATCTTTTGCATGTTTGGCACATGTGATAGTCTTTTTGCACATGTCGAAAATGATCCAGATAAGAAACGTCCCGGATGATTTGCACAAGACTCTCAAAGAGCGGGCGGCGAAAGCCGGCATGACGCTTTCGGACTACTTGCTCTCCGAGGTGGAGAAGGTAGCCGAGAAGCCAACGATAAGCGAGTGGCTCGAAACGGTGAGGTCTCGGGAGCCGGTCGAGTTAGATGAACCGCCGGAGGTTACGATCCGTAGGATGAGGGATGCCGGCGACCCACGCGACGTAGATTAGCGATTATTGATAGTTCTCGACGCGTCGGCGGCGGTTGCCGTGTTGTTGAACTTGGGTGAGAGTGCCCGGCTCGTTGGCGACCGAATGGAAGAAGCGAACGGAGAGCTTCACGTACCTCACATATTCGAGATCGAGGTACTTAATGCCCTACGTCGACACACGATACGTAGGCTTTCTCAAGAACGTAGCGCGAAACTCATAGAAGATCTTAAGAGCATGAGGCTGACGCGCTACCCGCACAACGCGCTTCTATCGCGTATCTGGGAGCTAAAGGACAACATCACGGCCTACGACGCAGCTTATGTGGCACTCGCCGAAACTCTGGACGCTCCCCTCATCACACTAGATGCAAAGCTCTCTCAAGCTCCGGGAATTCGGGCCACCGCAGAGCTGTACCAATAAGAAAGGGACTCCGAAATGAAGTCCCTCTAAAGAATTCGTGTGACCTAGTCTAGCCCTCTAGCAGCAGCGTCTCCGGGTCTTCGATCAGCTCTTTGATCCGGACCAGGAACTGTACGGCGTCGGCGCCGTCTACGATGCGGTGGTCGTAAGAAAGCGCCAGGTACATCATTGGACGGGCTTGTATCTCACCGTCCACGACCATCGGACGCTCCTGGATCTTGTGCAGCCCGAGTATCGCCACCTGCGGGGTGTTGAGGATAGGGGTCGAGTTGAGCGAGCCGTAAATGCCGCCGTTGGTGATGGTGAACGTACCACCCTGCAAGTCCTCCAAGGCCAGCTTGCCGTCGCGGGCTTTCGTCGCGAGGTCGGCTATGCCGCCTTCGATCTCGGCGAAACTCTTGCTGTCCGCGCTACGCACCACGGGAACGACGAGACCTTCGTCCGTGTTCACCGCTACACCAATGTCATAGTATTTCTTGTAGACCAACTCGTCTTCCTGAAGCTCAGCGTTGATCTTAGGGAACGCCTTGAGCGCCCCGATGGAGGCTTTGGTGAAGAAGCTCATGAACCCGAGCTTGACCTCGTTGCGCTCCTGGAACTCTTCCTTGCGACGGCTCCTGAGATCCATAACAGCGCCCATATCCACCTCGTTGAAGGTGGTGAGCATCGCCGCCGTCTGCTGCGCCTCGACGAGCCGTTTGGCGATGGTCTGCCGGCGGCGCGACATGCGAACCCGCTCTTCCAAATCCGCCCGTCCATCATCGGAAGCCTGCGGCTGCGGTGAAGACTCGCGAGCGGGCTTTTGGCCGTCGCTTTGTCCGTTTTCCTGACCCCCGGACTCTTCTTCGGACGGCGTCTGGCGGTACTGCTCCCGGATAGCGCGTTCCACGTCGTCGCGGGTCACACGGCCACCATAACCACTCGCGCTAACCTCCGCAAGCGCTATCTCGTACTCTTGGGCCAGCTTCTTCACCGACGGCGAAGCCCGGACCTCACCATCTTCCCGATGACCATTGGCTTCTTCGGATTCTTCGGATTCTTCCGACGCAGCCTCGGCCTCGATCTCTTCTTCGGCTTCCGGCTCCGGCTGCTCGGCTTCGGCCTGCTCCTCCGTGTCTTCGGATTCCTCTTGCTCTTCGTCTTCGTCTTGCGCCGGCTGGCCGTCGCCCTCGCCGATGGTGCCGATAACCTCACCGACTTCTACGGTGTCGCCTTCGCCCTTCGCGATGGATTCGAGGACACCGTCCTCTTCAGCTTCGACTTCGAAGTTGATCTTATCGGTCTCTAGCTCGACGAGCGGGTCACCGGCGGAGACCGAATCACCTTCCTGCTTTAGCCACTGGCCGACGGTCGCATCGGTGACCGACTCTCCCAATTCCGGGACGTGTATCTCGACCGACACCTGTTCACCTTTCCTCTCTGGTTATCTTATTCTCTTGGATGCTACTCACTCCCGATTGGCGCCTGCTCTTGCGTCGCCTGGGCCATCTCTCTGCCCTCGTCCGCATCGTCGCTGACGCTCTCGAAGGCTCGCTGTATTACCTTTGCGTGCTCTTCCTTGTGGAAACGCGCCGATCCCTGCGCCGGGCTGGGCCGGGCCGGCTTGCCGACGTAGCGCACCGACAACTCGTCGCCGATGAGCTCTCCCAGGCGCGCCTGAACGAACGTCCAGGAACCCATGTTCTTCGGCTCTTCCTGGACCCAAAGGATCTCCCTCAAGTTGGGGTAGCTGTCGATCACTGCCTCGACCTCGTCTTCCGGGAAAGGATACAGCAACTCTATGCGCGTTATAGCCGTGTCCACAGCCTCTTCCCGATACTCACTCCCGGCAAGCTCCGTGTAGATCTTTCCGGAACACAAGATCAGCCTCTCGACCGACTCGGCCCGCTCCCGGGCCTCTTCGTCCTCCAGCACCGGCTGGAACTTGCCTTCGGTGAGGTTTTCCAGGCTGGAGGCGGCCATCGGGTTCCGCAGGAGGCTCTTGGGGGTCATGATAATGAGTGGTCGCTTGTGGTCATCCAGCATAGCCTGGGCGCGGAGCAGGTGGAAATACTGGGCCGCGGTGGTCAGGTTGGCGACCCGGATGTTCTCCTGGCCTGCGAGTTGCAGGAAGCGTTCCAGCCGGGCGCTGGAGTGCTCCGGCCCCTGGCCCTCGTAGCCGTGCGGAAGCAGCATGACGAGGCCGGAGATCTGGCGCCACTTAGCCTGCCCGCTGACAATGAATTGATCTATCATCGGCTGGGCCACATTGACGAAGTCACCGTACTGGGCCTCCCACAGCGACATCGTGCCCCGGGAGTTCACTGAGTAACCGTACTCGAAGCCTATTACTCCGATCTCCGAGAGCGGGCTATTGTAGACGGCGAACGAGGCGTTGGCCTGCGGCATCTCGTGCAGTGGCACATACTTCTCGCCAGTCTCCGAATCGTAGAGCGTGGCGTGCCGCTGAGAAAAGGTTCCCCGTTCGGAGTCCTGCCCGGTGAGCCGAATGGGCACACCCTCTTCCAAAAGCGTGCCGAAAGCCAGCGCCTCGGCGTGGGCCCAGTCTATGTTCTGAAGGTTTCCGCGATTCTTCTGGAAGAGCTTCGCCAGCTTGTCGTTCGGCGAAAAATCTTCGGGCCATTCCAGCAGGGCCGCGTTGATCTCCTCTATCTTCTCGGCGGAGACGGCCGTCTCCGGCACCTCGACGATCGGCGTGCGGTCTTCAGGCAAGTCGTCGACTTCCTCCTCTTGCTCCGGGGGGTTCTTCTGGATCTCTTCCATCCGGGAGCGGATATCTTCGACCATTTGTTCGGCCTCGTCGTCCTCGATCACGCCGCGCTCTTTGAGGGTCTTGGCCCAGATCTGGCACACCGAGGGATGCTCCCGGATCTTGTCGTACATAACGGGCTGGGTGTAGGCGGGCTCGTCGCCTTCGTTG
>JBARZO010000548.1:0-3274 GCA_049650165.1 Rubrobacteraceae bacterium | reverse complement strand
TGGGCCACCGAAATGCCGGTCTCCGTCGGGATGAGCGGGTCTGCGTGGACGTAACCCCGGTTATAGAGGCTCTGTATGATGTTCGGCCGCGTAGCCTTGGTGCCGAGCCCCAGGTCTTCCATGACCTTAATGAGCCGGCCCTGACCGTAACGCCCCGGAGGCTGGGTCTCCTTGCCGTGAATCTCCGCTTCCAACAACTTGACTTCCTGGCCCTCTTCGAGCGCCGGAAGTTCCTCGTCCGAGCGGCGGCTGTACGGGTAGACCCCGAGCCAGCCTTCTTCGGTAACGACCGTGCCGTAGGTGACGAGCGGCTCTCCCCCGGAATCGAAGCGGAGCGTGGTCCGCAGGCTCTTCGACGGGGTAGAGAGAGTGGCCAGAAAGCGCCGGACCACGAGCTGGTAGATCTTCCACTGATCATCGCGCAGTGCGTTTTTGGAGGCGCGGGCGGTCGGGTATATCGGGGGGTGGTCCGTCGTCTCTTTCTTGCCCCGCGTCGGCGAAATATCATCGCCCTTCAGCAACTTCTCGGCGTAGACTCCGGCCTCCTCTACACCCTTGAGGTATCCGAGTATCTCCCGCATATCCAGCGAGCGCGGGTAGACGGTGTTATCCGTCCGGGGATAGGAGATGTAGCCGTCGGTGTAGAGATCTTCAGCGAGCCGGGACGCCCTCGATGGGCTGATGCCGATGCCCGCCGCCGCCGTCAGGAAAGCCGTGGTGTTGAACGGCGTCGGGGCCGGTCGGCTGGCCGACTTCTGCTTGACTTCCGTGACCGTAGCGGTATCCGTCAGGTTTTCGTAGGCGGTCTTTGCGGCGGCTTCTTCCTTGAAGCGTCCGTTCGCATGGTTGACGGAGAACGGTTCGCCGTTCTGGAGGTTCGCCTCTATCTCCCAGTAAGGTTCGGGGACAAAGGCCCGGCGTTCGCGTTCGCGGTTCGCGATCAGGACTAACGTCGGGGATTGGACGCGGCCAACCGATAGAAAGGCGTTTCCGTAGCGGCGGGTGGCGCGGGAGACCCAGCGGGTCAGGGTCGCGCCCCAGATCAAGTCTATGTCCTGCCGCGCCTCCCCAGCTTCTGCGAGATCGTTCGAAACCTCGTCGAGTTCGTCGAAGGCCCGGACGATCTCACCTTTCGTAAGCGCCGAAAAGCGGGCCCGCTCGACGTGATCCACGAGCTTCGGGTTCGCCTCGAACGCCAGGGAAAGGGCTTCTACCCCGATCAACTCTCCTTCACGGTCGAAGTCCGTGGCTACGACGACCTTGTTCGCTTTCTTGGAGAGGGACTGGACGGCGTTGGCCACACCTTTCTCCGAGACGTTCTTCAGGATCTCCGCGTCGATCAAGTCCGAAGGCTCAACCTTCTGCCAGTTTGAGTATTCTTCCGGATACTCGGGGTTCAGGACGTGCCCTTTGAGTCCGACGGACACCGTCTCCTCGCCCTTCCAGGTAAAGGTGTGGTGCGGCACGCTGCGGTGCTTACCCTCCTTCACCTTGTCTTCGGCGAGAAATTGGGCAACTTTTTTGGCTGTGTTTGCTTTTTCAGAGATTATTAGTCGCATATTGATCCAGGTTATAACACAGTGAAATACTTTGTCTCTGTGCCCCTGAGACTGATATCCCAACGCAGGTTCCACACTATGAGTCGCCTCCGGACGGCTCCGTCTCCACCTTTCCAAGCAAGAGACGCAACGCTAATAGACCCGCTATCCCCAGCACGATCGCGAACCACAAGGTTGCCAGACGGATGATGATGGTCAGCGCCGCAGCCATCCCGTCCGAGAGTCCCGCCAGGGCAATGAACTGGCCCGCGAGCCCCGCCTCCGCCGGCCCTATGCCGCCCGGGAGCATGCTCATAACGCCCACTATGGAACTAACGGCGAAGATAAAAACCACCGTAAGAAAAGGAACTTCTACCCCCAGACCAACCGCGCAAAGGTAGACGGCCAGAATCTCGAACCCCCAGGCGACGAAAGATATTGCCGTCGTCACGATAAGAGATCTTATCCCCAACAATTCGCTTGAAGCCCCGTGAAAGTCGCCCAGGTACGGAGCAAAACGCTTCAACAGCGGCACTTTCGAGAGGAGTCGCTCGGCCAGGAGCGAGAGCTTTTTTGACCGGAGTACGGCTATTCCGAAGATCGTGAAAGCGAGAAAAGCTAGCAACAGCCCAGGCCCGAAGCTGAAAGCCAGCGCCCCCAGCAAGCCCCATAGGATCATGCCGGTCCCGTCCGTAACCCGCTCCGCCAGAACTGTAGGTGCGGTGCGGGCGACCGGGGCTCCGGCGACCTGCCTCACGAAGACGCTTTTCAACACCTCGCCCAGCTTGCCCGGCGAGATGGTCATGGAAAGGCCGGCGGCGAAGATGGCGACGTTCTCCTTGAGCGGCACCGATACCCTCAGAACGCGCAGGTAGTACAGCCAGCGTAGAAAGCGCCCGATATACGAGATAAAAACGAGGCCCAGGATCATCGGTATAAAAGACCAACGGAACTGTCCCAGAGCCTCCCGCAAGTCTTCGAAGCCGGTCAGGACGGCGAGCGCCAGGTACACGGCGACGCCCAGGATCAGGGCGAGGACGAAGTTTTTGCCCATTTTCCCCACTTTAGAGGATGTAGATGACTGACATGACCACGACGAGCCAGAGGACGAGCGTAATCTGGAGCGGTCGGTCTCTTATGAGCAGGACGTCCGGGTTGTCGCCGCCGTCCCGGTGGACGAGCAGCATGTACCGGAAGACCCCGTAGATCACGAACGGGATACTCGCCATCATGTACACGTCGTCGTAGACGGTAAAGGTGTACAGGACGTAGGCGATGATGGTCGCCGAGACCATAATAGTCATCATCTCGTCCAGCATCGGTACCGAATAATCCCTCAAGTTGCGCCGGTGGCCGACGGCCCCGCCGCCTAGCGTGGCGAGTTCGTGCCGGCGCTTGGAGAAGCCGAGAAAGAGCGTCAGGAGGCCGGTGCAGACGATCAGCCACGGCGACACCGGGCTGTCGACCGCCGCCACTCCAGCGAGAGCCCGGATCACGAACCCCCCAGAGATGCTCATGACGTCCAAAATCGCCATGTGCTTCAAGAACGTCGTGTAAACGGCCTGTAGCAAGAGATATCCTGTCCCCGCAGCCCCGACGCCGACGCCGACGAAAAAGCACAGGACGAGCCCCACTACCGCAAGCGCCGCGGCGAAAACAATCGCAGACCACGAGGGTATTTCACCGCTCGCCACGGGCCGGGATCTCTTCACCGGATGAAGCCGATCCTCCTTGAC
>JBARZO010000547.1:0-5175 GCA_049650165.1 Rubrobacteraceae bacterium | reverse complement strand
CGTATACACTCGCCAGGCGATCCGACCGGTGCTTTTTACCCAACGCTCCTCCTACTCGCAGCCTACGCAGCAGGCTTACTGTATACGACGGAAGGCTCCCCGTTGCGAGAGCCGATTTCCTTCAGGTATCTCGGCCTAAGGGGTGCTCTTTGCGTGGGAGGCGGTTCCGGGGCTCTTGGGATGCCACATCCTGGCTAGCGTCCGGCGGAGTGCTGGGAACAGGATGCCGGGGCGCAGCAGAGCCCGAGGTGGTTTGACGAGGTTTTTTACTTCCAGCAAGGTGCGGGTCACCTCCCGGTCGCCAACGGCCATCCGGAAGACTTCCTCGGAGATCCGGTGGGCCAACCGCTGCGGAGACCCAAGCTCCTCCAAACCCGCGGCCGACCACTGGGCGTCGCTGCCGGCCGAGGTCGTCCAACTCGGGGCGACGGCCTTCTTTTGCCGCTTGTGGAACTCCGCCGCCAGCCCGGTAAGCCCGCGTTTTCTGCGGAGGCTTTTTTCGAGAGCCTGGGCCGAGAGTGCGGCGAGGGTCATACCCTGGCCGTAGGACGGGTTCATCACGCACGCGGCATCGCCGATGACGAGCAGGTTCTCGGGCATGGCGTGGAGGCTGTTGTAGTGGCGGCGGCGGTTGGCGGTGCGCCGGTAGCCGTATGCCGGAGATATCGGCTCGGCGTTCTCCAGGGCGGCGGCGATGGTGGGGCTCGGCAGGCTGCGGGCGAAATTCAGGAACGCTCCGTCGTCGTTCGGCGGTTGATGATCTTCACCGATGCCGATCAAGACCGCCGTCCAACGGTCTCCCTCCACCCGGCGTAGAGATCCCCCCCGCGGCGCCTCGGGCCACTGCGGCAGCACCGCGAGGCTCTTCCAGCCGCCGTCGAAACCCTCCGGCACCCGATACCAGCGCGTCGCATAGCCGAGCCCGGCGTCCACCACCGTCTCGCGCGGCGCTTCGATGCCCAACTCTTTGAGCCACCGGGGCATCCGGGAGCCCTGGCCCGAAGCGTCCACTACGAGGTCCGCCACGAAATCCTCCGCTCCATCGCCACCCCGGAGCCGCGTCGAGACGCCCGCTATCCTTCCCGAAGTTTTATCCTGGAGCAGGCTCGTTACCTCGCGGCGCGGGACGAACCGGACTTTCGGGTTGCTGAGGAGCCGGCGCCGGATGCGCCACTCCAGTAAGTCCCGGCTCACGGCCCGCATCACGACGCCGGAGCGGAATCGGGGGAGTCTCCCGGAAGGCACGTCGGTTACGGTGTCCCCGGCCTGATCCACATCGGGACACCCAGCCACGGCCAACTCCTGGTCCAGGCCGGGGAAGAAACCCTCCAGAAGCTCCGAACCGCGCACCGCGAGGCTGTGCAGGTGCCGGCCCTGCGGCACGCCCTTGCGGGGTTCGGGGCCATCTTCGAGACGGTCGCGGTCCAAGACGGTGACGCGCCCGAAACAGTCCGATAGTACCCGAGCGGCGAGCAGCCCGGAGACGCCGGCCCCGATCACCACCGCGTCTCCACCAAGTATGGCCTTCGAAGAACCTTGAAACTTACGCATGAGCATAGTCTACGGTGCGAGGGTTCGACGGTCAGCGAAAGGTTACACGGGCGTTGTTGTGTTACCTTTTGTGCCTAATTGATCCGTGACCGCCAAACGCGGCGGACCCGGAATATTGCAATAGGAGAAATCGTTGCCGGGCCCAAACCCTAGCGCACTCAGAGAAAACGTAAACCGCCGGGTGCTATTCATGCGCTCGATGCTGGCCCAACCCCGGCAGGTCGGGGCCGTGTGGCCGACCTCGCGGCGGGCGGTTAGAGACCTTCTGGATATGGGAGACATTCCTAAAGCCCGTATCGTCGTGGAGTTCGGCGTCGGCACGGGAGTCTACACGCAGCAGATAGTCGAGCGTCTGGGGCCGGAGGCGACTTTTCTTGCCTTCGAGATCGACCCGAAACTCGCCTCGGCGGTCTCCCGCAAGCTCGAAGATCCTCGCCTGCAGGTTATAAACGACTCCGCCGAGAATGTAGAGGAGTATCTGGAAGGCCAGAAGGCTGATATCGTGGTTTCGAGCCTGCCGTTCACCACCTTTCCGGCCCCGCTGCGGGAGAGCATCATGGCCGTGTCGCGCCGCATCCTCTCACCGGCGGGCATGATGCTGGTGCTCCAGTATTCGCCGAAGGTGCTGCCATTACTGCAAAATAGATTCTCACAGATACGGCGGCGCATCTCGCCGCTCAACGTACCGCCCGCCTTTCTTTACGCGTGCCAGGACCCCGGCCCGGAAAGGGACGTATGAGCCGCCGGAGCTGGGCCGTAGCCCGTCAGTACGTGTTGCCGCCCGTGCTCATAGGTTTGTTGGCGCTGCTGGTCGGGCTGCTAACCGGTCGTCCCGGGTTGCGTAGAGCCGGTTGGGTCCTTCTCGGTTCGTCTCTGCTCGGGCTGTTGTTTTTCCGGGACCCGGAGCGTCCCCTGCAGCCGGAGCCGGGTGTGGCCTACGCGGCCGCCGACGGGCTGGTAACGGAGGTGGACGAGATGGATGAGCCGTGGTTGCCTGGCGGGCGGGCCGAGCGGGTGAGCGTCTTTCTCAATCTGCACAACGTCCACGTCAACCGGAGCCCGTTCGCGGGTAGGATCTTGAAGATGGAGACTAGTGAGGGTGGTTACGCGCCCGCGCTCTTCGGCGGGGTTGAGGATAACTACAGCAACCGGACGCTGTTTGACGGAGAGCGAGGGCCGTTCGTGGTGGTTCAGCGGGCCGGCATGATCGCCCGCCGCATCACACCCTGGGTCACTCGTGGACAGCGAGTTCACACCGCCGAGCGGATAGGAATTATCCACTTCGGCTCCCGCACGGACGTTCTATTCTCCCCCGGCGAGGTCGAGTTCCTCGTTGCCCCCGGCGACAAAGTACGGGCCGGACTAACGCCTATCGCCCGCTACCGTGAAGCCCGCTGACGTGAAGGTGCCTCCTCTGCCCACCCTGGTAACCTGCGGCAACCTCGCCGCCGGTTTCCTGGCCTTGTTACTCGCGATCGAGGGTAACTATTCGTGGGCGGCGGGCCTCGTGGTAGTCGCCGCCGGCCTGGATCTCCTCGACGGCGCCGTGGCTCGTGGGAGTGGGACCGAGGGAGATTTCGGCTGTAACCTTGACTCTTTGGCGGACCTCGTCTCTTTCGGCGTCGCCCCCGTAGCAACTATCTACCTCTCCTCACTCCACTCTCTGACGGTGGTGGGAGCCGCAGCCGGTATCTTCTACGTCGTCTGCGGCGCCCTTCGTCTGGCCCGCTTCCCGCTGGTAAAGAGCCCGGATCATTTCGTCGGGCTCCCGATACCACCCGCCGGAGTAGCACTCGCCGTCCTCGCCTTGCTCGGTCTGAACTTGCTCCTGGTTGTGGCTGCGACCGTGGTTCTCGGCTTACTGATGGTCAGCGAGGTACCCTTCCCGAAAACATTCAACGGCCTGCTACCCGAGCGTTCCCGCGACAAGAAACGCCCCTCCACCGAAGACCTTTAGAGGCGGCCCAACGCCTCGTACAAGAGATCAAAGAACCCTTCACGGTCCAGCTCCACCCCGACCTCGGCGTTTGGCGGCTTGCCGGTTATGCCGTGGAGATCACAGACCGTCTCACCGCGAGTCAGCCCGCCCTCGCACTCAACGTCCACCCGCATCGTGCGGGTCCGCAGCAATTCCGGCTGCAGCACCGCCGCGACCGCTACGGGATCGTGCAGCGGCGGGGCGTCGAAGCCGAAGGTAGATTCGTAAGTGGCGGCGAAGAACTCCAGAAACCCCGCTATTATCCGTCCCGGCTCGCCCAATTTCCGCAACCGTTCCCGTTCCCGGGGACCGGCCCCGGCCTGATGCGTCACGTCCAGGCCGCTCATGGTTATGGGTAGACTGGACTCGAAGACCTCGCGGGCGGCTTCCGGGTCCACGTAGATGTTGAACTCGGCGGCGGGCGTCGTGTTCCCCAACTCGATGCTGCCACCCATGAGCGAGATGCGGGCTACCTTCTCCTTTAACTCCGGGTGCCGACGCAAGAACGTGGCTATATTCGTGAGCGGCCCGACGGGGATCAGGGTAACCGGCTCTTCGGAGGCTTCGAGAGAATCCGCGATGAGAAACTGTCCGAAAAGTGGTTTTGATGCATTGACTCGGTACCCTACCGAGCATGAGAAGAGCATACCAAACTGATCTATCTGACGCCGAATGGGCTTACATAGAGCCCCACCTACCTGCTCCGCAGATTGACGGACGCCCCCGGGTTCATCCTCTGCGCGAGATCCTAAACGCTATCTTCTACATCGTTCGTAGTGGCGGTGCTTGGAGGCTGTTGCCTCACGACTTTCCGCCCTGGAAAACCGTCCACCATTACTTCAGGACTTGGAGGTTGGATGGCACCTGGGAGAAGCTGCACGCCGCACTGCGAGAACGGGTGCGGGTTCGTACCGGAAGGAATCCTCAGCCCAGTGCCGGGATAGTGGACTCTCAGTCGGTCAAGACTACCGGCGTAGGAGGAGACGAGCGAGGATATGACGGCGGCAAGAAGGTAAAGGGTCGAAAGCGTCACCTGCTAGTAGATACCGAAGGATTCGTTCTAAAGGCGAAGGTCCACAGCGCAAAGGTCATGGATGCCGAGGGGATCAAGAAGCTTCTCGAACACGCTGGTGAGGCATTCCCAAGATTCGCTCATCTATGGCTGGACGCCGGCTACCGCGGAGAAGACAAGGGCAAGGACTGGGTAGAGAAGGTTCTGGGGTGGAGTGTGGAAATGGTCCAGCACCCGCGAAAAACCGCTTCCAAAGAGACACTGATGAAGTGGGCCGGACAATGGTTGCACGAAGGCGTGAAGGTCGACTGGGAGAAGCTACTGCCACCGCGAGGCTTTCAAGCGCTGCCAAGGAGATGGGTCGTGGAGCGGACGTTCTCATGGATCGGCCAGAACAGGAGGATGAGCAAAGACTACGAACGGCTGCCGGAAAGCGGTGAGGCGTTCATTTATGTAGCGATGAGTCGGTTGATGGTGAGGAGGTTGGCCCGTTCGTGAAGCTTTTCGGACAGTTTCTGAGTTGTACGGCGGGACGTTCGTCGACCTCGAAGGCGGGAGGCGGTATTTCTTCCGGCCCGTCCAATCCGCTCTCGCCGTGGATGTCGTAAGCGGTGTGGAGTTGGCGCGCCAGAGG
>JBARZO010000546.1:0-3332 GCA_049650165.1 Rubrobacteraceae bacterium | reverse complement strand
GACCGCTCGGGGTGTCGGGAGCAGGCTGTGAAGACCGGACGGTCGGTCGGTCGGGCTCCTGCGCCGCTGGCTTCGCCGGCGTGAAAGCTGTCGGGGCGAGAACCGGTGCGTGTGGCGGCACCTGATTCCATGCGTCCTCCACGTCCTCTTCCGGTATCTCATTTCCCGTGACGGGTATGCCCTTTTCCTGAAGCTCGCGCAGCACCTTGGACAGGTCCACGGGTTCTTGGGGGGTTGCGGAGATCTCACCGTCGAGGGCCAGGTCGCTCGCCGCACCTTTATCCCGAACCAAGTCCCACTTCTTCTCGGCGATGGTGCCTTCGGGCAGGATCACGTAGACGGTTACGGGTTTTTTGGAGACGAGGCGGTGGACCCTATCTACGAACTGGCGCATCACGTCGTAGGAGTAGTCGAGGCCGTGGACTATCGCGACGCTCGCGGTATGCAGGTCGTGGCCCAAACGCAGTGCTTTAAGGCCAGTGCATAGCACCTGGGCGTCTCCGTGCTTGAAGTCGTTTACCGCCTTGGCCCGCTTCCGGGGATCTTTGGTCACGATCTTCCCGGCCCGCTCGTGGGTAACGTGGGTCGCGTTGACGCCTTTCTCTTTAAGGCGAGCGGCGAGCCACGGTCCGGTCTGTATTAGGTCGCTACCTATCAAAACCTTCTCACCCTGGGCGGCGTGTTTCATCGCTATCTCAAGCACCTTGAGGGTCGCCGGGGTGAAGTTGGACGGCTCGCCCAGGGTATCCCACGCCTCGGGCCACTCGGCGGTCGGCTCGTCGGCGCCGGGGAGCGTCGCCGCGTGCTCCAGCCGCCAGAGCTGTCCCAAAGAGGCGGCATATTTCTCGACAAGATCCTCCTCCACAAAGCGGTGGTGGGGGTTACGCCAGGTGAAGTAGTCCGCAAAGTTCTTCTTGTTCAGCCAGAAGTCGACCATCTCACGCTGTCCCACGCCCAACGGCACCCGCACAGGCACTTCGGTCTTAGGTACGATGGGTTCTCCGGTCTGCTCCTTGGTGCAGCGGGAGACGGAGGGCTGGGTAAGCCTCCAGAACTGAGAGACGTTCGTAACCTCCGGTAGCACTTTGCGGCGCTTTCTGAGATGTTCCTCTCCATCCTCGGGACGCCCGTGAGCGTACTCGATGGTTGCGAAGTCGTCCTCGAAGGATCGCTTTGAGTAGTAGTCGTAGGGGAAGGCCGTCGTGGCGTTCCCAAGGGTCGCCCAGAGACCCCAGAAAATATCTTGGATGTAGTTACTGATAGGTGTACCAGTTCCGCCGTAGACGTGGGAGCCTTGCGAGATCGCCCGGAGGGCTTTACTCCTCAGAGATTCGTCCCCGCGCATCTCGGAAAGTTCGTCTATAAATTTAACGGCGTCTTTGAACGCGCTCGCCAGGTGGGCGTAGGCTGGCTTTGCCCGGAGCTTCTTGTGGACGTAGCCGCACCGTCGGCAGGCCGTTCCGCTCCAACCATTTCGGGTGTCCGCCCGGCACGAGGGGCAGGCGTAGCGGGTGGTTGCCCGGGACGGCTCCTTGGTGTTTCTAAGGGCGAGGGCCAGGGGAGCGCGGCTTACGGTATCCGGGTCTTCCCCGGCCTTCAGACGCTTGCGGCGCTTGTACGCGGCGAGCCGGTCCGAGAGATCGGCCCGGGGGTCGAGATAGGCCACCGGGAGATCCTCATCCTTGCTTCCGACGCGGGATAGCATCTCGTAGTGGACCAGCCACCAGCCTTCTTCTCCTGCGCGTACCCGCCTTGCGACCTCTCTGGCATGGGCGGGACTTTTTATTACCTCCAGGGTGCGTCCGAAAAAGCCTTCGGCGGATTCTTGCCACTGGAGGATCAGATCCTGTGGGATAACGAACAACGCCTGCTTCGGGCCACCGTGGATTCGGGGGTTGGCCTCGGCCAGGCACATCCCCTGAATGGTTTTTCCGGTTCCCGGGTCGTGGGCGAGGAGGCCGCGGCCTTTTGTAAGAACGCGGCTGTCATGATCCGCCTGGTAGCCGTAGAGCGAGAAGGAATTCTCCCCGGATATGTCATCCAGGACCGCACGGCAACGGGCGACCTTCTCCGGAAAGCGGGTCGCTACACATCCGGGGTCCGGAAGATGGAAGTGCTGGGCGATGTACTCAATGGACTCGTTTGATTCATCGAAGTGGTGGCCGCCGATTCGAACGCGGAGGACTTTACGCTGGCGGGTAAAGCGGCGGAGCTCGTGATCGCCGACGCGGTTCTCAACCACACGCTTTTCGGTGCTTTCAAGAACTTTGGAGCCGGTAGAAAGCGAATAGTCCTCTCCGGAGACAAAACCCTTCTCGGGATCGTCCTGGATGCAGCGGATACTGTCGAGGTCCGAGAGCCAGCCGAGCCGCATGACGGGTGGTACGGGGAAGAGGGGAGTCGAGATTTTCTCGGCCTCTTCCATAGCCGCCGCCGCAGCGGTCTGGAGAGCGGGTGAGAGGGTGAGTAAGCCGTCCTTGGCGTAGCCTTCGAGCTCGCGCCACGCGCGGCCGTTCTGACCAAAATAGGTTGGGTTGTGCCGGTGGAGACCACGAATTTCGGTGAGTCGGTGTTTTTTGGCGAGGCCCATCTGGGCGAAGACCGAGGGCGAGACGTGAACGCGGCCGTTCTTGAGTGAGATGTCGTGATGAGGCCGGGCCGCAGCCGCGTCCTTCACCCGCTCTGCGTGCTCTTTGCCAGCAGCTGCAAAGGGCTCAGCAAGTTCGTCGGGGCCGGGGTATCGGCCATTCACCTGGTAAGTGCAGGCCTGTTCGCGGGCTCCCTGGATAGTGTCTACGAGGGTGGAGAGTTCGCCCGCCCGTGCGGAGAGGCGTAGAGGACTCCCCGCTTGTGAGCCGAGATTGTCGCGGGAGAGAAAGAAGGCTATCGAGACCGGCAAAGAGACGCCGTCGAAAAGAGGTCCTTCCACGTCGGCCACGGCGTAGATCGCGCGCGAGTCGGGGTGACCTAATACTTCACGGGCCAGGCGTTCAGTACCACAGACGAGTGCGCCCTGGCCGAAGAGTGAGATGAGGTCGAGCCCCCAGAGAAGCGAGAGCGTCGTCGAGGAGATCTCTTTTTCGGAGTGGGCGGCGTCGCGCCAGGGAAGGCCGAACGGGGGGTTGAGAACCACGGCGGGCCAGGTAAGACCGGCGGCCCGGAGCATCGGCACCACGTCCTGGGCGTCGCCGGCGACGGCTTCGTACTCGGTACCGGCGAGCTCGGAACCGCCGGCGTGGTCGACGTCGATCTCCACGCCGAAGCGGGCGGTCGGGGTAAATGGTGCGAGCAGTGAGCCGGAGCCAGCCGTGGGGTCGAGGACGGCCGAGGGT
>JBARZO010000545.1:0-17389 GCA_049650165.1 Rubrobacteraceae bacterium | reverse complement strand
AAAGATGCCTTCGCTTTCGAGCGGGCGCGGCGGGCCGGGGTGCCGGTCGAGCACGTAGACCCAAGAGGCTTCGAGAGCCGGGAGGCGTACGACGCGGAGCTTGCGGCCAGAATCTCCGCCCACGACGTGGGGCTCGTGGTCGGGGCCGGATACATGCGGGTGCTCTCTCCGATTTTCCTGCGAGAGTTCCCGGCGATCCTGAATGTCCATCCGTCCTTGTTGCCCAAATTTCGAGGGTTGAATGCGGTGGGCCAGGCGTTGGAGGCCGGCGTGGAGGAGACTGGGGTGACGGTGCATTTCATGGTCGAGGAGGTGGACGCCGGGCCGACGGTGGCGCAGGAGGCGGTCGCCGTGCACAGCGGAGATACTGAAGAGAGCGTTTTTGAACGGCTGCATCCGATAGAGCATCGCCTGCTTGTCGGGGCGGTCGCAGACTACTTTTGGGGGAGATTATGAACATGCAGGAGAACATGAAGCGGCGCGCGTTGGTCTCGGTGTCGGACAAAGAGGGCGTCGTAGATTTCGCCCGGCGGCTGCACGGGATGGGGTTCGAGATCCTCTCTACCGGTGGTACTGCCTGCGCCCTGGAAGAGCAGGAAATACCGGTAGTTCCGGTGGCGGAGGTAACGGGAGAGCCGGAGATACTCGGCGGTCGCGTCAAGACGCTGCACCCCAAGATCCACGGCGGCATCCTCGCCGATCTCGAAGATCCCGACCACGTTACCCAGCTCGTCGAACAGGACATCGCCCCGATAGACCTCGTCTGCATAAACCTCTACCCGTTCGAAGAGACCATTGCCGGCAACGTCTCCGAGAAGGAAGCTATAGAGCAAATAGACATCGGCGGCCCGGCGATGATCCGGGCCGCCGCCAAGAACTTCCGCACCGTGACCGTCGTACCTTCGAGGGAGTTTTACGACGAGGTGCTCAGAGAGTTGGATAGTGGGGGACAAGTCTCCGAAGAAGCCCGACGACGTCTCGCACTGGCTGCTTTTCGCCGGACTTCGGAGTACGATGCGGCCATTTCCGCCTGGCTCTCCGGCCAGGTTGATGAAGACGATAAATTTCCCGAGTCGCGCACCGTACGCTACCGGCGCGTATCTTCGCTACGATATGGGGAAAACCCGCATCAAAAAGCTGCGTACTACGCGGAGGAAGGCTCGGACCATCTTCTCTCTGGGGTCGAGGTTTTGCAGGGCAAAGAGATCTCCTTCAACAACCTCTACGACCTGGATGCAGCCCGTACCTTGCTTGCGGACCTGATCGAGGGCGAGCCCGATAGGCAGGGCGCAGTTATTATCAAACACGCCAACCCCTGCGGCGCTGCCGTTGCCGATACTTTACGAGAAGCTTACAAAAAGGCTTTCGACTCTGACCAGATCTCCGCGTTCGGCGGCATCGTAGCCCTGAGCGATGAAGTAGACGGAGACCTGGCCGCCAGCATCGCGGAGATCTTCACGGAGATCCTGCTCGCCCCGAGCTTTACGGAGGAGGCACAAGAAGTCTTCTCCGCAAAACCCAACCTGCGCCTGTTACAGGGCGGGACGCTAGGAAGATCAGGCCTCTCAGCCAAGCACGTCACCGGCGGGCTGCTGCTACAAGAAGCCGACCGGATGGAGAGCACCGCCAGCTACAAAGTGGTCACGAAGGCGCGACCGTCGGAGGGCCAGATGCGGGACCTGCTATTCGCCTGGCGGGTTGCCAAG
The DNA here is from genome assembly GCA_049650165.1 of Rubrobacteraceae bacterium. GTDB lineage: Bacteria > Actinomycetota > Rubrobacteria > Rubrobacterales > Rubrobacteraceae > SIRX01. Next base: position 15,683 of record JBARZO010000545.1, on the reverse strand, counting down.
ACGGTGAAGAGCAACGCTATCGTGCTCGCGAAAGACGGGGGAACTGTTGGAGTCGGTGCGGGCCAGATGAGTCGGGTAGAGTCGGCGGAGATAGCGGTGAATAAAGCCGGTGCCAGATCCCAGGGAGCGGTCGCAGCCAGCGACGCCTTCTTCCCCTTCGCCGACGGGGTGGAGGCGCTGGCGGAGGCTGGGATAGAGGCCGTGATACAGCCCGGTGGCTCGAAGCGTGACGGGGAAGTTATCGAGGCGGCGAATCAGCGCGGCATGGCGATGGTGTTTACAGGACACCGTCACTTCTTACACTAAGATTGGCTTGATATGAGCCAAACCCCAAACGAAGAACGCTGGTTGGTGCAGCTTATCGAGCGTGTCGAGAGGATCGTCTACTACGGTGCGGCGATCGTCTTGCTCGGAACTATAGGGTTGGTCTTCTTCTCTGCAATAGAGACCTTTCTTGAGATAGCCGAGATCGGGGCGCTCCAGGTTTCGCTGGAGGTTCTGGACAAGGTACTGCTCGTCTTTATCTTCGCGGAGTTGCTCGGCACCATTACCACCATCGTGCGGGAAAACGAAGTCCGGGCCGAGCCGTTCCTCCTGATCGGTCTGATCGCCGTCGTCCGCCGCATCCTGGCTGTAACCGTCTCCATAGAGCGGAGCCTCGGCACACCGGAGTTCGAAAGCCTGCTCTATGAGCTCGGCGTGCTCACGGTGCTCGTAGTGGTTCTCGCCGGGGCACTCTACTTCATCCGTCGGGCCGAGCGTCCACAAAGAGCCGATTCGTAGCGGTGAAGCGCCTGTCTTTAAAGCTTCGCGCTATTTGGTAAACTCTTCAGGCTGAGTCGGGCCAGTAGCTCAGTGGTAGAGCAGGGGACTTTTAATCCTCGTGTCGAAGGTTCGATCCCTTCCTGGCTCACGAGCCCGAGAAGGGCTACATGCCCCCATCGTCTAGAGGCCCAGGACACCGCCCTTTCAAGGCGGCGGCACGGGTTCGAATCCCGTTGGGGGCACAGGCCCGGGGAAATCTGGTTCAGTACCCGGCGCGGGCGATTAGCTCAGGGGTAGAGCACCTCCCTTACAAGGAGGGGGTCGCTGGTTCGAACCCAGCATCGCCCACTTATAGAACTTATGAGGACACGAGTCTGTTTCTCGGATTCTTTGAGTTCCGGCGTGCGGCTCACTTTCCTTTCCCTCCATCTTTTAGACTATTAGAGATTCGGGCGCCGCTCTCCGATCAGACCAACGTCTCGCAGCTAGAGAAAGAATCTTCCAACAGCGAAACTACGTTCCAACTTCCGGGGCCGGATGGCCGACGGCTATGAGCCTCTCGAACTGATCCGTAATGTGTTGCCCAGGGAAAGATATGAGAATGCACTAAATGCATGAGTTCTGTTACTGTGGACTAATCAGGGATGTAATAGAAGTGTGGTCAGTAAAGAGGCAAGTGTCAGGGAAGGCAAAAAAGACATGGAGGAATCCGGGATGACCCGACAGGTACTGCAGAACATAGAGAACAAGTCCTTCGACCTGATAGTGATCGGGGCCGGGATAAACGGCGCCGGGATAGCCCGGGATGCCGCCATGCGAGGCCTGAACGTGCTGATGCTGGACAAGGGAGATATTTCTAGCGGTACTACGCAGTGGGCGACGCGTCTGATCCACGGCGGCCTGCGTTACCTGGAGCATTATGAGTTCGCCCTGGTTCGTGAGTCTTTGAGGGACCGGGAGGCGATTTTGCGTGTGGCCCCGCATCTGGTCAAGCCGCTCGGCTTTCTGGTCCCCGTCTACGACCGGAGCGCCCGAGGTCCGCTAATGATCCGGCTCGGCATGACCCTCTACGACACGCTCTCCTTCGACAAGAGCATGGACCGGCACAAGATGTTCAACCGGAAAAAGACTCAGGAGCGGGAACCCGGCCTGAATCCCGAAGGCCTGAAAGCCGCGGCTTTCTACTACGACGCGCAACTCGAGTACGCCGAGAGGGTGGCCGTCGAAAACGCCGTCTCCGCCCGCGACAACGGCGCGACCGTCGTCACCTATGCAAACGTGGAGAGTCTGCTCCGGGAGAACGGCGACGTAAAGGGCGTCGAGTTTACCGACGAACTCGGGGGCGAGAAATACAAAATACGCGCCCCGGTCACGGTGAACGTCGCTGGCCCCTGGGTGGACGAAGTCCTCGAAGACCTCCAGCCGGCCGGCGGCGGCGAAGACGACGGGCGCTTCATGGGCGGCACCAAGGGCAGCCACCTCGTCGTGGACCCGTTCCCGGGCGCGCCCGTCGGTGAGGCGCTGTACGTCGAGGCCCGCAAAGATGGGCGACCGTACTTTATCGTCCCGTGGAACGGGCGGTACCTGATCGGCACGACCGACCTCCGCTACGACGGCGACCTCGACCACGTCGAAGCGACCGAGGATGAAATCGAATACCTCTTGGACGAGACTAACTACGTCATACCGCAGGCTAAGCTCTCCCGGGATGACGTACTCTTTACCTACTCCGGCGTGAGACCGCTACCTTTCAACCCGGATGGAGAAACGGGCGGTGTTACGCGAAGCCACGTCGTCTTCGACCACGCTATGGGCGGTTCCGCCGCCCGAGGCAAGGTGAAAAGCGCGAGCCTCAAGATGCCCCAGTTCGACGGTCTAATCTCGATCATCGGGGGCAAGCTGACGACCTACCTCAACCTGAGTCGCCAGACGACCGATGCCGTCTACAAAAAGCTGGGTCGCAAGGCTCCCAAGAGCCAGGCCCGCAAAATACCGCTACCCGGCGGCGGAACCTCGGACTTCGAGGCCTACGCGGAGGGATTCAAGTCCGCGACCAGCATCCCCGAGTTCCTCTCGGAGAGATTGCTGAAGCTCTACGGCGTCCGGGCGTCAGAAGTGCTGGCTATCGCCTCTGAAGACCAGGATCTCTTAGAGCCTCTTACATCTCCGGCGACCGTCGAGAACGGCCTCATCGGGGCTGAGGTGATCTGGGCTTTCCGGGAAGAGATGGCCGAGACCCTCGCCGACGTTCTCCTGCGCCGGACGATGGTCGGCTACGACGCCGACGTCGGACTCGACGTGGACGAAGCCGCCGCCGAAGTCGCCGTAAAGCATCTCGGATGGGACGAGGAACGCGCCGAACGCGAGGTCCGGGAGTACCGGAAGTGGATCGAACGCTACAACCCGAAGCAGTTCCGGGATCGACAGTCGGCTGAAGCCTGAAGGAGAACGAGATGATGCGACCGCTGACGAAAAAGTCGCCATGATATCCGCCGTGATCTTCGACCTGGACGGCACTCTGGTAGAGACCGAGGAGATCAAAGCCATCGCCCACGCCCATTCGGTTACTGAGTTGAACCCCGAAGTTGCCGAGGACGAGGTGATCTCAGCCTACTCGGACCTTGTGGGGCACTCCCGGCAAGAGGTCGCCGAAGACATGATGCGACGCTTCGGCCTGGAGGACGCCGCCCGCGAACGTGCGGGCGAGACCAGTGACGAAGAGGAGCCATGGCAGGCGCTCGTGCGGCTACGTCGCGGCTTCTACGAAGAGCTTCTGAAAGACTCTGACCTGCTCCTCGAAAAAAGATATTCGCACAACATCGACATGCTCCGCCGGTTACGGAGCGAAGGTTATCCAACGGCCTGCGCCACGATGTCACACCTGCGCCAGGTGAAGCGGGTTCTCTCAGTGCTCGAACTCGACGACGCCTTCGACCTGGTAGTTACCATGGACGATGTGGAGCGCGGCAAGCCAGACCCCGAGATAGATTTACTCGTCGCCGAAAAAATGGATGTTCCTCCTGAAGAGTTTCTGGTGGTCGAAGATTCTTCCGCCGGCGTGGGGTCGGCGCTCGCGGCCGGAATGGCGGTCGTCGCCGTGCCGACCGAGATCACCGGTAAAGGAGTGCGGGAGTCCGGGCTTCTCGAAGAACGTTGGATAGTCGGGGACCCGGCGACGCTGCCCGACGTCGTGAACCGACGAATAGAAGAGGCCGCGGGGTGAGGGATGAAAAGACCAATTTCGAACGCGGCATGACACTCTTCAGTTGAGTCGCTACGGAGTAATAGACATCGGGTCGAACAAACGGAGAGTGTAAAGGCCAAGGTTGATGAATGGATCGCGGAGAATATTGACGCCTCCGACATCGGTGACAAACCTTCCACCACTATAGAGGAGGCCCGCTACGAACTAAGCGGTGGAGATCCAGCCTACAGACTCTTAGTAGTCGAGTTGCCTGCCTAACGAAATTGCTATCTGCTTGATCTCTCGTGCTGCCTTGGGGGGGGCGATCCAGAGAACTGATAACTTAGACCCGTACCCTTCAATCGAGGAGTTTTCCGGTTGTCGAAAACTGTTTCATGGGGTTCCCTCCCTTTCATGGGGCAGTTCGGACCTTGAGTCTACTTTGAAAAGAGTTCTACGATCCTTTCGGACGCCTTGCCCGGTCTTTAGGTGCTCTTCTGAGAAGAACTCGCAACCTGTGTATGTCGTCTGGAATGGCGATACGCTTATCTTCGGAGACGATAAGCCTCTCTTCTTCAATCAAGTCTCGTATGAGCCGAAGCGCCCGTTTAATGTCACCGTCCTTTGTGGCATGCTTCGCCACGGTTTCCCGTGATAGCGGTCCTTCATCGCAAAGCAAGTCGAAGATCCGCTTTTCTATTGCTTTACGAGCGCTCAAGATTATCCTTCCAGTTCGTCTTGCGCTGTTCTTTGCGCAGATTTCTTGAGTATTTTTCAATGCGTACCGCGTGACTTCCTTAGAGCGGTTCGCTGACGGGGCTTCATAGATGGGACCCAACCCCTTGAAATTCTGAGAGCGAAGCCATGGCTATGCTGCGAAAGAAGCTAACAAAGCGAAATAAGCGGATGGATATTCTTGGTTAATTCGCTTACTTCGCATATTTCGCACTACCATCACCTCAAGAACCACTTCTCCGCCGGCCGGCCACCAGTCTCCACCTTGTCACGCTGGACGCGGCTAATCTTCTCCAACAAGCCGAGCGCCCGATCTATCTCGCCTCGGCTCCGGTGGCGTTTGAAGAGGTCTGATAGGTCCGTCCGGCTGAGACCGTCCGGTTCTTCTTCGAGTGCGGCAGCGATCTTATCGGCAACTGCATCGCTGATCGCGTCTACGAAGATGTAACGAGCACTCGCTTCCGAGTAGTGCCAAAGGGCGAGCGCTGCCTGGAGGTGCGGGTGCTGGATCACGCTGCAGGCATCCAGCGTCGCGTACAGCGCGGCTATGTGAAGCGTCTGTGCCTCGGCTCTGGAGGTGGCCGCTCCGAAGAGGCCGGGAGCGCCCGCAGCTCCGCTACCAAAGCCAACTGATCCCAATCTACATCACCTCTACATCACCTACGGTGCAACCTCGCGCAATGTCCGACAAGCCGGAGCGACGAAAGCCCCTTATCTATGCGGTTTGTGCTACCCTGTGCAATGTCGGTCAATCTACCTTATCTCCCTTACAAGGAGGGGGTTGCTGGTTCGAACCCAGCATCGCCCACTCTCGGCACCAACCTGTATCTACCCGACGGTTTCTTCCATCTCGGTGATAGCCTCTCGGCCCACACTGGGCATCATCTAAGAGCGGGTGTCAGGGACATGGCGATCGAAGTATGACTCGACAGTTCTTGATGTCGCCGAAATGATGATGACATTGCAGAGGATTGTTCGTATAATCTCGCGGTCGTAATGGTACACTTCCACTTCGAAGGCGACCGATACAGCGTAAAGTTAAGGGTACCGGGACCGCATAGATTGTTGAGCAAACCCTGGGGGCTTATTAACTCCTTGCGAGTAGAACCTTTAGCAAGTACTTCCGCGGATACGGGCGAGAGCGCGGCGGTGGCGTTTAGCGTGGCCTGCACCCCGCAGTATCTGGGTGGGACCAACCCCCGGGGACCACTAACAGTTGTCCAATCGAGGTGGCTATAGTATTAGCGAGCCTGGGTAGCCCTCATTGTGGGTAAGAGTATGGATACAAGTAAAGTGAGTGTAGAGAAAGGTATGAAACATTGAGAATACTGGTTCTTGGCGGGGATGGATTTTGCGGATGGCCTACGGCATTGCATCTCTCCGCGCAGGGGTACGAGGTAGCTATAGCAGACAACCTCTCCCGGCGTAAGATAGACATCGAATTGGAGTGTGAATCCCTGACCCCGATCCGCCCGATGGGCGAGCGTCTGGATGTCTGGGAAGAGCTGACCGGCAACCACATAGACTTCCACGCCATAAACATCGCGGAAAACTATCGTCAACTGCTGGATCTGATCACCGAATGGCAGCCGGATGGGATCATACACTTCGCCGAGCAGCGGGCCGCACCCTACTCGATGAAGTCGAGCAATCACAAGCGCTACACCGTGGACAATAACCTCAACGCCACCAACAATCTGCTGGCGGCGATCTCCGAGAGCGGTCTGGATCCCCATGTGGTCCATCTAGGGACCATGGGCGTGTACGGTTACGGCACTGCCGGGATGCAGATCCCCGAAGGCTACCTGACGGTCAAGGTCGAGACGGATGGGGGCGAGCTCGTAGAGCAGGAGATTCTGTATCCTCCAAACCCGGGGAGCATCTACCATCTCACAAAAACCCAGGATCAGCTCCTTTTCGCCTTCTACAACAAAAACGACCAGATACGCGTCACCGATCTTCACCAGGGTATCGTCTGGGGCACCCAGACCGCAGAGACCAGGATCGACGAGCGCCTGATCAACCGCTTCGACTACGACGGCGACTACGGCACCGTCCTAAACCGCTTCCTCATGCAGGCGGCCATCGGCTACCCGCTCACCGTCCACGGCACCGGCGGCCAGACCCGCGCCTTCATCCACATCCAGGACACGGTGCGTTGCATACAACTCGCGCTGGAGAACCCGCCGGAGACCGGAGATCGCGTCAACGTCTTCAACCAGATGACCGAGACTCACCGCGTGCGCGATCTCGCGAAGCTCGTAGCGGAGCCTACGGGGGCCGAGATCGACTACGTTGAGAACCCGCGCGCCGAAGCCGCCGAGAACGAACTGCACGTCCGCAACAACCGCTTCCTCGACCTCGGGCTGGAACCGACGACCCTCAGCCAGGGACTTCTGGAAGAGGTCACCGAGATAGCCGGTAAGTACGCCTACCGCTGCGACACCGCAAAGATCCCCTGTACCTCCCTTTGGAGGCCGGAGCAAAACGTACCTGAGCACCTGGAGGCCGGAGGGTAACCTAGGCCGCATCCCCAGAGCAGATTCCGTCTACGGTAAACCCACGCCTTTTCTCCGGTGAGGTTAGACGTGGGCGGAAGGGGAGCTCTCGCGTTCATCGGATCGGAGCCTGAAGTGCGAGAGTGCCCCGAGCTTGAGGTTGTCCAGTGTCATGGACCGACTTATAGAGGAAGCTGGAGGACTACGAAAAGAAAAGCGATGATTCCAAAACTTAACAGGGAGTCTGTCGGTTGAGTCGGTATGGAGTAATAGACGTCGGATCGAACACGATCCATCTCCTCGTGGGAAAAGTTCAGGACGGTGGTGTCTTACCGATAACCGGTGAGAAGATCTCCGCGCGACTGGGCGCCGGGGTAGACAAGACCGGCAAGCTCGAAGAGAAACGGCTCACTCTCGCGGCGGAGGCTATACGACTTTTCGTCAAAGTCTCGTCGCTCAACGGCGTGTCCGAGCCGTCGATACTCGCTACGAGCGCGGTGCGGGACGCCGAAAACGGCCCGGAACTAAGAGAGCGGGTGGCCGATTCTACGGGCCTCCAAATGCGCCTCATCTCCGGCGAGGAAGAGTCGGCCCTCGGGTTCAAGGGCGCTGTCTCGGTGGTTGGAGAATCTTGGGAGGGACCGGCGCTCGTCGTCGACCTCGGTGGAGGGTCCGCTCAGCTTATCCTCGGTGAAATGTCCAGCGGTCCGCTCATGCAAGTCTCTCTGCCGCTCGGGACGAACCGAACAACGGAGAAGTTCGTGGACAAAGACCCGGCCAAGAAAAAGGAGTTGCGGTCACTCGACGAGCACGTGAAGAAACTCATGCCGGGTTGGGGACTGGTGGAGCGGGTGCCCGTGGTGGCGGTCGGAGGCTCGGCGCGGGCGATACTCAGGATCACGCAGGACCAGCTCACCACCGAGCGTCTGAGGAAGCTCGCCGAGGAGATCACCGACTACCCCTCGGAGGTTCTGGCCCGCAAGTATGGTCTCGCCCCCGAGCGTGCGCGGGTAATGCCCTCGGCAGTAACGACGCTGGCCGCCATCTTAGACCACTTCGACCGCGGGGAGCTGTCCGTTGCCCGGGGCGGGGTCCGGGAGGGTGCGATACTCTCACTCGCTGAAGAAAGTTCGGGGAACAGCAAAGCAAAATAGAGCGTTATTCAAAGGATTCTGCTTTCCCTTATGAGTAGGGGCGTGGTGGTTCGATAGGGTATCGCCCACTTCGCGGAGAGACTGGTGTCGGGATAGGGGCACACTCTCCAGGTTATTGCTTCGCCACCGAACACACTCAACACAGGTTTTTGTCTTGCGGGAACGAAGAGTTATAAGGTAGTCTTCAGGGTCCACCCTCAGAGGAGGTTCGGGACGTGGAGATAGATTGGACTTGGACGCCGCAGGAGAGCCTGACCCTGGGTTTGATCGGGTTGGCGATCTTTGCCATCATACTGCTGGCCTACTTTCGGGATAGGGCGATGCAGTGGTGGCGGCAGCGCAAGAGGTAGAGGGCCGGACGTGCAGCGCTCCGCGGGTTTGTAGCGGGCGTTCGTTAGAAATAGCGTGGAGGGTCTGCTACACTCTTTTCGCCCTACGCGGGGGCGTAGTTCAGTTGGTTAGAACGCCGGCCTGTCACGCCGGAGGCCGCGGGTTCGAGTCCCGTCGCTCCCGCTCTTTTTAGCGGATAGTTTTCTTAGAACCGTTTTGCCGTACTCTTTGCTAGGGTATGATAATTAAGTGTCATATACCGTTTACAAGGGGTTTGTATGAAGCGTAAGCGCCAGCGGACCAAGAGCGTGGACGCGCTTATCGGAGAGATGGGCCGCGAACGCATAGCCCTGCGGGCGAAGAAGACGACCATCGTGCTGTTATTGGTGTCTTCTATGCTCTGTCTCTTTTCGGCTTTCGCCAGTCTTATGGGTGTGATCCCCTACGCTATTGGTCCTTCCGTGGTTTTGATCCTTGCCGCCGTAGTCGGCCTGGTGCTAGCCGCTGTCGAGTCTCGCAGTCCTTGACACTCGTAATAAATTAAGTAGTGATATAGCAGTTATTTGGAGGTTTTATTATGGCCGAGCCGGTAGCGGTTTCGACACAGACATTTGAAGAAGAGGTTTTGAAGTCCGACATTCCCGTTCTAGTAGATTTCTGGGCTTCGTGGTGCGCGCCGTGCCGCCAGGTCGCGCCGGTGATGGACCAGCTCGCCCAGGAGTACGAGGGTTCGGTAAAGGTGGCGAAGGTGGATGTTGACGCCGAGCAGGAGATAGCGGGCCAGTTTGGGATCTCCAGCATCCCGACCATCGCGTTCTTCGAGCCCAACGAGCAGCCGAAGGCTGTGGTAGGGGCTGTGCCGAAGGAGATGATCGAGTCGACCTTCGAGCTGGAACGTTTTGCCCCCGCAGGATAATCCTTCTCAGAAACCCCACAAGTTCGACCCGGCAAAGGCCGGGGGTCTCGACAAGCCAGAACGACAGCGCATACTGCCCAACGAACGTGTAGTGGAGCTACTGGAACTGCACGGCTGGGAGACGGTTTTGGACTACGGGGCCGGGAGCGGAGTGCTCACCATCCCCGCAGCCCGCGAGCTACCTGCAGGAATAGTCCACGCGGTGGACGAGAGCCCCGAGATGCTGCGTTTGCTCAAGGAGAGGCTGGAAGAGGCGAATGAGATCAGCGTCCGTCCACAGCTAATAGACGACAACCGGGTAGACATGGCGAACAACTGCGTGGACCGGGTGTTGGCGGTGAACGTGCTCCACGAAGTCACAGGCGAAAGAGCCCTGAAGGAGATCCACCGTCTGCTAAAGTCCGACGGCTTTCTCCTGGTCATCGACTGGCGTTCCGACGTCGAGCGGGACGACGGTCCGCCCGCCGATGTCTCCCTGACACCGCAAGAGGGCGCGGAGATGCTAAAAGAGGCCGGTTTCGACGTGACACCCATAGAGGATAAAACGTTTCCCTATCATTTCGTTCTCGTAGGCCGCATACCCGCTTGATAGCAGGCCCCGGGTAATCTAGAATCTGCCGGGGTACGCTCCGTAAGTATGGCGGGATAGCTCAGTAGGTAGAGCACATGACTGAAAATCATGGTGTCCCCGGTTCGAGCCCGGGTCCCGCCACTTGTTTCTGCAGCTTGATAAAGAATGGGGAAAGTTTTGAGGTTCGGGCTGGTTGTGATCCTGGTGACGCTAGTTTCTCTTATTCTGGCTGCTTGCGGCCCTCAGGGAGAGGTGCAAGACACTACCGAGGCGGAGGGGGACGCCAGTGAGCCTGCCGCCAAGACCGTCGAAGTTACCCGGGAGGTTACGGTAGAGAGGACCGTTGTGTCCAGGCCGGAAAGCCCGAGCGGTAGCGGTGAAGGAGGGTCCACCCGCGAAGCGTTGCCCGGTCCGGCGGTGCCCAGCGAGACGGATATAAACCGGACGGTGGGTCAGACTGCGACACTCGACAGCGGAAACAGTGTGACGGTCTTCTCAGGACAGTCCGGTGTTCCTCAAGAAGATTCGGTCTACAAACCCCGGGCGGGGATGGATTTCTTCGTGATCGAGGCCGAAGTCTGCGTCCCTGAGGACGCCACGGAACCTTCGTACTTCACCCCGCGAGAATTCAACCTGCTGAACGACGATACCGTCCGCCGTATGGCGAGCGTGCCGACGCAACTGCCGGCGCTGCGCGGGGATAGCGCCGAACCCGGCGAGTGCAATCGCGGGTACATAACCTTCCAGGTCGAGGAAGGTGAAGAGCCGCAGGCCGTAGTTTACGAAGGCTCCTCGGTCGTAGAGTGGGAATTGGGAGAGGGCTAGGCCTTATCTCCAGGCGAACCCAAGCTCATCGAGATAGAAGGTGGCGAAGAAGAGTAAGTCCGTAAACCTTCTGTCGGTGGCGGGGTCGGGGCCATTGGGTCCCGGCTCTTTCGTTTGGGTTAAACTGGCGCGGTCGCAGAGATGGTTGGATTTCAGAGAGGACGGCAAGATGGACCGTGCTACCAAGGAACGAAAAATGATCGCCTTGATGGTCAAAGATCTCGGCATCGCGGACACCGACGAGCAGGAAATGGTCAAGTTGAACGAAGAAGTCGGCGCGTTGCCCGACGAAGAGTTGGATCGTACTTTGGCCGGACGGCTCGACTTGCCGTATCCGGTAGAGGAAGAAGTTCTGGAGCGGGCGCTTACCCGGGTCGAGGAGCCGGAGCGGCTTTCAGAGGGTTTCACCGGGGCTCCGGATATGAGCCACGAGGCGCGCCCCGAGGAGCGAGGGAGCTAAGAAGCGGGCGCTTGCGGATCTACTTTGGGAGCGGAGATCTCCTGTTTTAGCGAGTCCACTTCGCCGTCGAGTTCGGCTAGCATGGTGCGGGCTTCGGTCATGCGGGTGTGTTCGGTCCGGACGAAACGGGTGTAGGGTGCTATGGCCTCCCGCATCCGCTCGGCGGAGCGGGCGAGTTCCGTCTCGAACTGCCGGGTGACCACCTCACGGAGCCTGACCCGCAGGGCGTCGGTCTTCTCCCGGAACTCTTCGCGGGCTTTGCGCCGCCGGTTCGGGATGATAAAGAACCCCAGGCCCGCCAGCAGCAGCGCCGAGAGGGTCATGGTTACGTCCACCGCAGCGGCCATGGCGACCGTGGCGACGGCGGTCCCTAGGCCTAAAGCGCCGACCTCGGCGGCGACTGTTTGGGCGACGGCTCCCTGGAGGGAGAGGGCTATCTGCTCGGATTCGCGTTCGCGGTCGTAGTTTCGGACCACTTCGGAGGCGTTCTTGCCGACGGAGCGGATCACCTGGCTCCGGTTGTACTCGAAGTTGTCTCCTACTTCCCCGATCAGGTGTTCGTCGTACTGCGCCTGCCGGCGGCGGTTGACGTACTCCACGATGTTGCGCCATTGCTTGAGGTTCCGGTCCACCATCCAGTCCACCAACTCGTCCACCCGCTCGTCGATGAGAGCCTCGGTGTCGCCGATAACCTCGCGCTGGAACCGCTCCTGCATCCGCTCCCGCCGGACCAACTCGACCACGTTGCCGATGCGGATGTTGTCCTCGAACCACGCGTCGCCCCGCTCGTTCAAGGAGTGAATGATGTTCTCGATCTCCGCCATCCGGGCCTCGAAGTCTCGCCGCATGTCTTCTTGAAATAGATCTAACTGCGACTCTACGTTCTCCGCGGTCTTGAAGTCGTCCTCCAAAAGGCTCATCCGCTCTCCCACAGACTTCCGGTAGCGGCGCACCAACTCCTCCACGACGCCCAGCGGGCTCTCCAATTTCAGCCGTACCCGACCTTCTTCGTCCAAAAGCCCCGATACGTATTCTTCCAGACCGCCGAGGCCGCTGGCTCTCAGCAAGGCGTCTCGTTCCATGCCGCTCGAAGCGTTCTTCGCTTTGCGGGCCAGTAAGGAGGAGACGAAGAAGATGGGCGGCGTCAGGCCCAGCATCGAGCGGATGCCGTCTGAGACGAAGGAGCGTACCTTCTCGGCGCTCTCGTCGCCGTCCAAGAGGTCTGACTTGTTGACGACCAGTAAGATCTTCTTTCCCCAGTCCCGGATCAACTCCAGGTAGCCGCGCTCGCTCTCGGTGAGCGGTCGTTCGGCTGAAGTTATAAAGAGAACCAGGTCCGAGCGGGGAACGAAGCTGCGGGAAAGTTCTTCGTGTTGGCGGATGATCGCGTTGGTTCCCGGCGTATCGACGATGGCGATCTCGCGCAGGAACTCGTTCGGGTGGCCTTTCTCCAGTATGCCTTCTCGACGTTCCTTGTGCTCCGGCTCTTCGTTGTGCCGTAGGACCGTGATCTTATCGGTGGTCGGCGTGACGCCCTCGGTGGCGATGTCGTCTCCCAGCAGCGCGTTTATGAACGCCGATTTGCCCGAGTTGAACTCCCCAACCACGACCAGCAAGAACAACTCTTCGAGGTCGGAGAGCGTCTGCTTGACCAGCTCCGTGTCCTCTTGCGGGGCGCCGAAATCTCCTAGAAACCCGATCAGGCGCTCCAGGAGCCCCCGCTCTCTGTCTAAGAGTTCTTTGCGGCGTTTGTCGAGTATCTGCAAGCTACGTGTCCTCCCGCTCCGTCAACCACTTAAATATATATGATCCGAGGGCCGGAGGCGCTTTTGGATCTTCTGCGTAGTAAGCTGTCGGGGCTGTTTATAAGCTTGTTTTAAAGGAGAACTTTGCAGCTTTTTGGCCGTCGGCGCTACGTGGTGTTGGCGTTTGCGTTGCTGGTGGTCTTCTGGGGGTCGGCGTTCTCGGTAGTCAAGGTGGGACTGGAATACTCTCCGCCCCTGCTCTTTGCCGGGCTGCGGACGTTGCTCGGTGGGGTCGCGATGTTGCTGGTGGCTCTGGTGTGGGGCGGGGATCCGCATTTGAAACGGGACTGGCCGGTGTTCCTGTTGCTGGCGGCGTTCAACGTGGTGTTCTTTATCGGGTTTCAGACGCTGGCGATCTTGAATTTGCCTTCAGGCACGGCGGCGGTGCTGGTCTACCTGCAGCCGATACTCGTGGGATTCCTGGCGTGGATAATTTTGGGTGAGCCGCTATCGGTCGCCAAGATTGTAGGCCTGGTGCTGGGTTTCTCGGGGATCGTCGCCGTAAGCACCGGAAGTCTCTCAGGCAGCATATCTCCGGTTGGTGTGGCGTTCGGGGCGGGATCGGCGTTTTTCTGGGCCACGGGGACGGTGTATTTCAAGCGGTACGAGGAGCGGATCTCGACGATGTGGGCCGTGGCGCTGCCGTTCGTGATCGGGGGTATAGTATTGACGCTTTTTAGCTTCTTCGTCGAATCCTGGTCAGAGGTATCTCTCACGGGGGAGCTGCTCGCGAGCCTCTCTTACGTTTCGCTCGTCGGGATAGCGGCGGCGTGGCTGATCTGGTTCGGCCTGATCCGGGCCGGGGAGGCGAGCCGGGTGGCAGCCTACGTTTTCTTCGTTCCTCTGGTTGGAATAGTGATCGGGGCGGTCTTTCTCGACGAACAACTGACGTTCTCACTCCTGGTCGGGGCCGCCCTGATCGTCTGCGGTATCTACCTCGTAAACCGTGCGCCTTCGGGGGAAGGTAAATCCAGCGCGTAGCGCGCGCCGGGTCTTTACTCGTTGACATCGCTGTTGGTGCTGGTCTAATGTGACCGGCGACCTATACGAAAAACTGTCTACATCAGAAAGGTAGAGCGTTTTGCGGCTGAAATACCTCGCCATATCCGACGCCCATCTCGGGGATGCGACCTCGATACTCTCGTATCCGCAGGGACGCCGGCACTTGTGCGACGTAATTCGGACGCACCTCGGTGACGGTGAGAAAGTCGAGGCCGAGCAGTTGATCCTGCTGGGCGACATCCCGGAGAGATCCCACGCTACACCGGATGAGATGCTCTCTGCCACCCACGGTTTTATGGAGGTGCTGGGCGAGGCGGTTTCTTTCGAGAAAGCTGTATACATGCCGGGCAACCACGACCACACGCTGTGGACCAGCTACTGTGAGAAACTCTACGGGCAGGAGGTCGTCGGCTGCATCACCGATCCCGCAGGAGATCCGGTCGTCCAAGGCGGAGAACGAGTAGACCCGAACGACAGCGCCGGCGAACTCCTCTCCACGATCTTCGAGTATCCCGACGAACCTCTCTGGAAGGCCATCGAAGGCGAGGGACAGGATATCGTCTTCGCGAACCCGCTCTATGCGGAACGCTTCAACGGGCGGACTTACGTCTTTTCTCACGGAACGCATTTCCGCAAGGAAGTAACCTCCCCCCGCTGGGCCAGAAAGGTTGGGGATCTACTGACCTCGAACGGCGTACTGGGAGACTTCCAGATTCTCTCCGAAGGCGACGTCCGCGAGGCGCGCAACCTGAAAGAACTGGAACAGGTAGTGGCCCCGTTTATCGACGGGCTGTTGCCCGCCTACGAGAACAACCCGGTCTCAATGTTCGACGAAGCAGGCTACCTCATGGCCGTACTCAGCGGTCGTTTCGGCTTGAAGCGCCAGAGCCCGGAAGAGAGCCGACTTTTCTCGGCGGCGGAGTTGCCGGATGTTCCCGAGGAACGTATCCCGCGGCTCACGTCGGACGGGGAGATCTCGGACGCCCCCCTGAAACTGTGTATGGAATACTTCCTGCCGCACATGATGGATCATCTGTCGGAACATGACCTGTCCGGAGATATCACCTTCGTATACGGCGACACCCACGACGGCGGCTGGGGAGACCTTTACTTACCTGACGGACAAAACATGCGCGTGTACAACACCGGAGGGTGGGTTACTTACGACGTTGAAGACCACCCAACCTGCTACCTGTTTGCTGTGGACGAGGAGGGAACGGAATACCTGCTGGACGTTTCATTCAAAGAAGTCAACCTGAACGGAAACTTGCTGCTGAAAGCCACGGCGGATAGTTCCAAGTCCCAGAAACAGAAGGCCCAAAATGCCCTTCAGGATCTTTTGGATTGGGCTGGGAGCCTGCGATAGTATCTCGCGTCACGTTTTGGCCCAGATCTAATGTTAGACTCGAATATGACGTTGTTATCGTGACGAGCGGTA
>JBARZO010000544.1:0-9791 GCA_049650165.1 Rubrobacteraceae bacterium | reverse complement strand
CCTCGGAACGCGCGCCGGTAGTCTCGTGGGCTGTTGCCAACGAGGTTCTTAAAAAGGTCGCGGAAGCTCGTCGGAGAGCCGAACCCTACCTCATCGGCAATCCACTCGACGGAATGATCCGTGGTTTCGAGTAGGTGTTGAGCTCGGCGAATCCGGGAGCGGTTTAGCCACCTCAGTGGGGTTGTGCCAGTCTGCTCCCGGAAGTGCCGGTTCAGTGTGCGGGTGCTCATCGTTGCCCGGGATGCAATATCGTCTAGGGTAAGGTTTCGATGGGAGTTTTCTTCCATCCACCGCAGGGTCGGTTCGAGGCTACATCCGTCCGCGCCGGGCTGCTCGTGTACGATGAATTGGGCCTGACCTCCGTCGCGCTCTAAGGGCATCACGGCCGTCCGGGCGGCGTCGGCGGCTACTGCGGAGCCGTGGTCGCGTCGGATCATGTGCAGGCACAGGTCAAGCCCGGCGGCGGCACCAGCCGAGGTGAGGATCTGGCCGTTGTCGACGAAGAGCACGTCAGCGTCTACCTCTACCTCCGGATACATGCCGGAGAGCTTCTCCGCCGCCGCCCAATGCGTGGTCGCCCGCAAACCGTCAAGAAGTCCGGCGGCGGCCAGGGTAAATGCCCCCACGCAGATCGAGGCGACCCGCGTACCGCTTCCCGCCGCCGTCCGCAACACCTCCAGCACATTCTCGGGTATCGGCACCGAGGGATCGGCGAGACCGGGTACAACGATAGTGTCAGCCTCCCCCAAAGCGTCTAAGCCCCACGGGGCACGGATAGCGAGGACACCCGCATCTACCTCGTCCGCCGGGGCACAGACGCGCACCCGGTATGGAGAGCGTCCGTCCGGTAGCCGCGTGCGCCCGAAGAACTCGACCGGGGTGGACAGGTCGAAAGCCAAGACTCCGTCTAATGCGAGAACAGCCACCGTATGCATGACGATACTCTACACCACTTGGAGACTTGTGGCGCAAATCCGTTGATACGTGTCAATCGCGCCACTTATCTTGGTTGCGCCCGTCGCTTAGGATCTACACGATCAAGCAAGGTCGTCCGCGAATAGAAATATGTAGAAGGGAGTCTGAAGATGGGTATTATGGATGTGCTTGGGCCAGTTATCGTAGCAGTCGTCTATATTTCGCTCTCGTCATTATTCAAAGAGCCGAACAGACAAAGGTTCAACG
The DNA here is from genome assembly GCA_049650165.1 of Rubrobacteraceae bacterium. GTDB lineage: Bacteria > Actinomycetota > Rubrobacteria > Rubrobacterales > Rubrobacteraceae > SIRX01. The sequence continues at coordinate 8,609 of JBARZO010000544.1, read as the reverse complement.
CCATCTTTATCGCAGGAGCAGGAGCGGCCTACCTGAGCGGAGGCTTCGGCGTATGGGAGTTCGCCTTTCTTGCGGTGGTAACTTACTGTGCCTACAAAGGATTGCAATCTTACAGCTTTATAGGCGCGGGTTGGCTTTTACATACCGGCTGGGACGTGCTGCATCATCTTTATGGGAACCCTATCGTCCCGTTCGTCCCGGATTCATCCCTCGGATGCGCCATCTGCGATCCGGTGATCGCGCTCTGGTGTTTCGCGGGTGCACCCTCTGTGTACGAGTTGTTTCGCAGAGGCAGGCGAGGAGGCCCTGCGGGTGACAGCGCCGCAACCCAACCGGGTGCTCGTCCATGAGTGAAGAGCTCACAAAATGGCAGTGGCACCATCCGACGCCTTTGCTCTAACCGAGAGGATCTCCACGGATTCGACCGAAGATCGACCAGTAGTAGGGACTGCAGCTATATAAGGAAGGAATACTGTATGACGAGAACCGACGACACCACTCTTGAGGTAGAACGGAGCGAAGATAGCATCGAGGTCGCAATCCTCCTGCACGACGGCGTGACGGCGCTAGACGCTATTGGCCCGTACGAGATGCTGAGAGGGATTCCCGGTGCGCAAGTGAAGTTCGTGGCGAAGACGCCGGGGCCGGTGAGAGTTGATTCTGGTGCCCTCTCGCTCGTGGCGGACTACTCGTTTGGCGAGGTGCCCGAACCGGACGTGCTGCTCATCCCCGCCGTGGACGCGTCCGCGATGGGCGACGAGCAGGTGCTGTCGTGGATCCGGTCCGCGCATCAAACGTCGCGGTGGACGACCTCGGTGTGCGCAGGTTCCCTGCTCCTCGGGGCAGCGGGACTGCTCGACGGCTTGCAGGCTACGGGGCACTGGGCTACGAAAGACATACTCGAAAGCTTCGGGGCCAGGTACTCTCCTGAGGAGCGGTATGTGCGGCAGGGCAAAATCATCACCGCCGCGGGCGTTTCCGCAGGCATAGACATGGGCCTCTACCTCGTGGGCGAGATCGCCGGTGCCAGGGAAGCGCAGGTTGTACAGCTTATGACGGAATACGACCCGAAGCCACCTTTCGACGCCGGTTCGCTCGCCAAAGCTCCCCGGGAAGTCGTGGAGTTGGCCCGCGTTCGGTTGGAAGAGATGGGCAACGAATTGTCACCTGACGGAAATGCGCAGTCGTAACCAGAGAGCCGCTGCGGAGCAGCTCGCAGACCGTTTCGGTCCTACAAACCAGCCCGATACTGGGATTCTTGATAACGGATCATCGTAAGCCTCGACGGTGATCCACCACAGGGTTGAGAATAGGTCGTTGGGCGAGCCACGGTCTATTGTTCTGACGTCCATTGAGGCGCTCAAACAGCCACATCAGACACCCCTGCTCAACGCATCGGGTTGGAGACACTGTTCGGGAGCGGGGTCCCATCGTCGCGGGAGCCGTCCCCATTCAGGTCATTTTGTTCTTTGTTTCGAGAGATGATGCGGTATCTGGCCGGAGACTGAGAACGGGTGCGGCTGAACGCGCGGCTGAAGGCGTAGACGGAGGTATATCCGACGGAGCGGGCTATGGTCTCCAGAGAGTCATTCGTGTCTCTCAGGCGCAGCGCGGCGAGATCCATACGCCACCGCGTCAGGTAGGCTGCGGGACTCTGGCCGACGACGACGGGAAATCTCCTTGAGAGAGTCGCCCGCGACACGTTGATCTCCGTCGCCAGAGCCGCCGTGGTCCAGGCTCGGGCGGGATCGGCGTGGACCTTTTCCAGAGCCTCGCCGATCACGGGGTCCCGCAGCACACCCAGCCAAGACGCTTCTGACTCGGCCTCTCCGGTCGCTAGCCACACCCGCAAGAGTTGGACGAGCAGGATGTCGACCAGGCTGTCGAGCACAATGGAGGTCGCAACCTGTGGGTGTGCAAGCTCTCGGGCGAGTAGCCGGACGGTATCATCCAGAGAACCACCGCCGTTATCCGCGCGGATGTGGACCACCTCGGGCAGCAACTGCAAGACTTGGGTCGAGACCGCCGGGTCGTGCTCGTAGGAGGCGCACAGGATGTGAGTCTGGACCGGACCGGAGCCTAGCCGGTAGACCTCACCATCGGTCCCAGCCTCCTCTATGACGGCGGAGTCGTAAGGTAGCGCCAGAGCCTCGGGATCGCTGCCTATCCTGTGACCGATCCCGGAGGGCAGGAGCACTACGTCGCCCGGCATTAGCTTTATCGGGGATTTTCCGGGCAGTTCGAGCCACGCCACACCCGAGGTGACCGCGTGAAACGCCGCACCCGGTGTAGCCGGCTTCCAGTACCTCCAGGACTCCCCCGCCTCGACCCGAGCCGCAACGGTGCCGCGAACGCCAGAGATCCTGAGCATGTCGGCAAGCAAGTCCATCTCTATAACGTACCGGTAGAGACCACTTAATTCAAGCGAACGTGAAACTCGGAAGATCTTGTCCGAGATCAATATGAGGCAACAGGGTATTTTTCTGAGCTATTTGAGCATTGATCTGGGCACGTGCCGCAGCATACACTCTCATCGTCAACGCGAGCAACCAGGCTCGCCGTGCCAAGGAGGCCACTATGCAACTATCTGGAAGCACTGCCCTCATTACCGGAGCAAACCGCGGTATGGGTCGCCACTTCGCCCTGCAACTGCTCGAGCGCGGGGTGGAGAAGGTTTACGCGACGGCGCGCAACCCCGAGCGGGTCGACATCCCCGGTGCGGAAGTCCTGCAGGTAGATATCACCGACCCGGCATCGGTCGCAGCCGCTGCATCCGCGGCAGGCGGCGTCGAAGTCCTCATCAACAACGCGGGCATCGCTACCTACACGAACCTCATCAATGGAGATCTGGAGAAGGTGCGCCTTGAGATGGAGACGCACTACTTCGGCACCCTGAACATGGTTCGCGCATTTGCTCCCGTGCTGGCCGTAAACGGCGGCGGCGCGATTCTCAACGTCCTGTCGGCGCTGTCGTGGTTCTCCTACGACGGGGCCAACGCCTACGCCGCGGCGAAGGCGGCAGAGTGGAGCCTGACGAATGGTATACGTCTGGAGCTCGCTCGCCAGGGAACCCAGGTAGCGGGATTGCACGTGGGCGCTGTAGACACCGACATCATGGCCGGCTTCGACGTGGAGAAGATGGACCCTGCCGACGTCGTGCGCTCAGCATTGGACGGCCTCGAAGCCGGCAAGCTGGAGGTGCTCGCCGACGACGCCAGCGCCGGAGTCAAGGCCGCGCTGGCCGGTGACCCCGGCCTTTTATACGCGGAGGCGCTGTCTGCAGCGGAGTAGACCTCTTCCGGCATGGGCTGAGCATGCGCTTCCCGACAGCTACAAGATAGCCGGCCGAGGATGTGGCACCAAAGCTCCGGCGGCCATCGACGGCGTGGGGGCCCAGTCATGACTGCGCCGTCGCCGACGGTAGCCGGGTGAAGATCTGCAATGCCGGAGCACCGCAGTTCGCCGAGTCGGATCAGAACCACGGTGGTGAGGGCCGCAAGGTCGTAGCCTGCGGCCCCGCGATCAGAGCCCGAGCAGGTTGTAGTAGCCGAGCAGCATGACGAAGGGCAGCGCCGCGAGGGCCACGAGCGAGTAGTGCAGACGCCCGAAGAGACCCCAGTACCGGCGCTTCCACGACAGCACCGCGAAGACGACCACGACCACCGCTAAGGCGGCGACGGGGAAAGGCAGCACCTGGATAGCGGAGATTAGCGGCGAGTCGCCAAAGTACATGATATCCTGGTTCGTGATCGCTACAGAGATCACGACCGTGAAGAGCAGGGTGAGGGCGCAGAGGGCCCAGGCCACCAGCCGCGCGACACGGGCGCCCCACGCACCCCGTTCGGACTTGTCGCCCGGCTCCCCGTGGAGCTTGCGGTACCTTCTCTCGTATCGACGGGAGATCAAAGCCCCGACCGGCCATACAAGGGCCGTGAGCAGGAACACCGCCAGGCCACCGACCAGAAGTCCGAGGTGCAGATTCGGGGACTGGTAGAAAGACAGCTTCTCGAAGGCGGACGACGGGTCCGCGTCGGTGGACAGATAGGTGACACTACCCTCATCCTCACCGAAGGCGATACGCTCGTCGCTCCCCTCGGCGCGGAACAACATCGGCCCGTCTTGGAACCATTTCTGCTCCCCGCCCATAAGATCCTCACGAGTGGGAACGCCGCTCGTGGTTATGCTGCCGTCCCCGTTGGTCGTCACGCTCGCAGAGCTCAGCAGCCCTACCACCTTCTCGAAGCCGGTGTAGTTGGAGCGCGTGGAGCTGTAGTTACCTGCGACCCGCCCAGAATCCCCGGATGACCCGGACGCTTCTTCGGTGGAAGGTTCGGGGGCTGCCGAAGCGGTCCCCTCGGGATAGTAGCGATCCATGAAGGCCTCTGCCAACTCGTACTCGGCGAGTTCCCCGCCCTCCCCGTAGGAGTTGTAGGCGACGAAGAAGCCGACGTCGTGTTCGGGGAGTAAGGCGGTCAGCGCATGGAAATAGTCGGTGTTCCCGCCGTGCTCGATCACGTGCTCGCCGTTTATGGTTTGCTCGTAGAAACCGAAGTCCTGCCCGTCCAGGCGCGGATCGTTGGAGAACTGCTTCTCTTGCATCTGTTTCGCGGTGTTCTCCTCCAAGATACGTGCGTCGCCGTAGCGACCGTTCTGGAGGTGGGCGATCATAAAGCGCGCCATATCCGGGGCGGTAGAGCTCACGGCACCCGCGGGCGCCTCTTCGATGTGCTCGAAGGAACCGGCGTCAGGCTCTCCGTCCTCGACCCTGTAGCCCGTTGCCAACCTATCACGCAACCCAGGCACGGGCGGCTGGGCAGCGGTGGTGCCGTCCATACCTATAGGGCGTGCTACATTCTCCTTGACGTACCGCGCGTAAGTCATACCGGACGCTTCCTCCACGAGCTGGCCGGCAAGGGCCATGCCGAAGTTGGAGTAAGAGGTCACCTCGCCCGGTGGCTTGACGCGCGCGGGCACATGCTTTGACAGGTACTCTCCGAGCGGCTCGAAGTCGGCGGCGCCGCGCGCACCCGTTCCGACGAACTCCTGCTCGAAACCCGCGGTGTGGGTAAGTAGATTGCGCAGGGTGACGGGTTTTCCATTGTAGGTGTCAGGGATCTCGACGTCGTCGAGGTAAGTGTTCACATCCTCGTCCAGGTCGAGCTTGCCCTCCTCCACCAGTTGCATTGCCGCGGTCGAGGTGAAGAGCTTGCTGACGGAACCTACCCTAAACAACGTCTCGTCGGCGACGACGGGCTTCTCCGCCTTCACGTCAGCCTCGCCGTAGCCCTTGGCGAAGAGTATCTCCCCGTCTTTGACGACAGAGACTGTAGCACCGGGGATCTTGGAGCTTTCAAGCTGCTTCTTGACGACCTCATCCATGAACGCCTCGACTTCCCGCTCGTCATCCAGGCTCGGCTCGGTCGACGGTGTGCTGGTGGGGGATTTTGTGTTCGAAGGGTTCTGCGGCTTTTGCGCAAGCGCCGGCGAGGTCGTGAGAGTCATGGTCACGAAGGCAAGCAAGGCGAGGAGCGCCAAGCGTGTGCGGACCGTAGCCGGGCGGGGCGTGCGAGAATTGACAGTGTTTACTTTGAAGTTAAGCACGGAACGGCCTCCTGATCGTCTGGTCCATCGACTACTGTGAGCATAGGATCAGGGGCACCCGCGGCCAATGAGGCTGCCGGGAGAGTTTGGGGTAGGGTTATCCCTACCTGTGCCCTACCATGACTACCGGCCCGGACAACCTATCGAGCACTTCGACCAGGCTCTCGGCGTATCTCTCCAGGGTGACCTCCGCCGCCGGGGTGTGATCGCCGCCATGCCCGGGCGGGGCATGCGTCACGGCCTTATGACTTGCCTGCTACAGGATGGGTACGACCCTCTCCCAGCACCGGCCTCCGTGCCAGGATCCTTATATCAGTACAAACGTGCTCACTACGGCCCACTAACTTGCTTCGTACAGTTCCTTGCAGCTACGCTGGAGAGGCCCGGCGGACCCTTGATCGTTGGTCCCCCGGGCCTCTAGAGGTTTGATCCAGCCCCAGTGCGACGGTTGTGCATCTCGCGGGTCTTCTTCGGGTCAGATCAGGACTCCTGTTGAGGCGAGCCACCGAAGACCAACTCTGGAGTATGGCTATAGACCTCGACGATCGTGCCCCAGGGGGTTTTCGGCGTACCCGAAGCGGTAGTCTCCGTGTTCAGGGCGAGCGGCCAGACCTGCGACGTGCGTATCCGTCCACCGGCCTTTCTGATGCGCTCCAGGAGTCCCTCGACATCACTGTTGACCACGTTGACGTGGTTGGTGCCAGTGCGGGCGTAGCTCCAACCCTCGACGGGTTCGTACGCCGGCTCGACGAACTCGAACAACTCTATCCCGCTGCCTGTGGCGTCGGTCAACTGTGCTACCTTGAACTGGACTAGTGCAGAGTCGTAGATCTCGCGAAAGATAGGAGGAAACAAAGATAAGTTGGTTCGTCGAAGCAGTAAAAAGTACACCGTATTCGGGGGGAGGTCTCGTCGAAAGGAGTATTGATACTTCACGCTCTTTTATGTCCTCATTACCCTCGTGCTCGCGGCTATTGACAATGTCATAGTAACCTGTAGCCCTTCCTCGTCAGTTGGCCTGTTGAGCGGCGTCTTCATCCTGGCGCTTCTGCTGCCGAGTATCGCGGTGACCGTCAGGAGGCTGTACGACACGGGACGTACCGGCTGGTGGTACCTCATCTCGTTCATACCGATAATCGGAACTCTGGCGTTATTGGTTTTTACGGTACAGGACGGTACGACAGGGAGCAACAACTACGGCTCCAACCCGAAGACCGTCACAGCCTAGCAAGAGACTAATCAGTATCCTTGCTCGGTGTCGTCGATAGCGGTGCCGGTGCTAACCCATGAGATTACCGACGCACATTCGGAGGTTCAGCGGCAAGAGCGTATATGCTAACCGCCAATCACCCGAGCGGAAACTCAGCAAGCAGCTACCGGAGCTCAGAGCAGTCTCAACGAGTACTTACTCGCCTAATCCCTGGCATCTTTCGACTATGCCGCCTCGCGTCCCAGGACCTGTGTTTCTTGTGAGCTGTTTTCCTCGACCGCTTCGACGATCCTCCGTACGGTCTTCTGTATATTGGAGAGGGCAGCCTTGACCAACTCCTTACTCCCAGCCCACCGCGCCACGTAGGCGAAGGAATATTCCGAGGCGTCTACACCGAAGTAAGAGAGCACTGCATACGCCGTTCCTTCGGCCTCAGCCTCGAAGGTAGGCCGATCCGCCTCGGTGGCTCCCGGGTCGCCGTGCAGGAGGTGGTGGGCCAGTTCATGGGCGAGCGTCTTCGCCCTTCCATCGGCGGAGAGGTTGCTTCTAAGTAGAATGCGCTTCTCTACTCGCGAGTAGACGCCGTTGGCTCCCGGCGAGAGGGCATCTAGCTCCGCGTCCTCTTCCGAGACGGGCACGCTCTCCGTCTCGCACAAAGCGAGGAGTGATCCGTAGAGCACCCGTGCGGCATTCGAATCGCCGCTGAGCGCCTGGGGTTTGGGCCTCTCCGGCAACGGGTCTGAGCCGGGCAAGGGATCGGTCTGGGAGATATCAAAGACCTTGACTACCTTGAAAGAGCAGAGCGCGCGGGTCTTTTCGCCGCTATCTTCATCCTCCATGGTGCGGAAGATCGGGGCCAGGATCCTGAGCCCTTCTTCGCCACGTCTGACCTGCCGGCCGAGATCCTGCCACTTCCTGTAGCCGGCTACCCGAGTTGCGTTCGGCCTCTGAACCAGTATGAGCAGTGAATTGTTGGACGAGTACCTATGAAACCTGGCGGTGAAGGCGAGGTAGCGCTTGAACGCCTCTCCATCCAGTATGCCCTCGACACCAGCGTCGAGCATCTCCACGGCTTCCCGCACCTTACGGTCCCGTTTCTCGCCGCGCTCGATTGCTTTTAGTTCCGTATCTTTCACGATTGTCCTTTCGTCCAGTGGTTTTCGTTCGTGGCTGCGTCAGCGACTGCTACCTGCTCGCTTGCCTTCTGCGGCGACCTCCTCCGGAGGCCACGGCCCTCTACGCCCCTTCGGTTTCGGATACAGGTAGGAGAGGACCTTGCCGGTTCCTTCGCAGTCTGGGCAGTCATCGGTCTTGACCTCGTGGGATGTCCCTACGTGGATGCGCCCTTCCTCGCAGCGCAGACACTCCCTCTCGACGTACTGATTCACGTAGAACCCTCCTTCCGTGAGCTTTCCGGGGACTTGCACCCTTGGGCGAAGTCCCCGGAGAGGAGCTTCAGGCGAGCAGGGTTAGGCGATATCGCGCTGTTCCACGGGGAGGGTCAGTTGTTCGTACAGGTTCTTGGGTGTGAGCTTCTCTACCGCTAGCTCCTGGGCAGTCGCGGGGTTGCCCCTGACTCGAAAACCACCGGGTAAGACCGTAGTGCTCGTATCGAGATGTGTGAGGTAGAGGCGGAGCAGGTCTTCGTTCTGGCTTATTCGGTCCTGGATCCAGCGCAGCTTCTTACGGTGGTAGTGGAGCTGTCTGGCCGCAAATGCCGCCTGACGCTCCGTCGGCGACCGTGGAAGCCTATGATGTAGCTCTATATCTGTTGACACGGGCGCAGCCTCCTTTCCTC
>JBARZO010000543.1:0-2373 GCA_049650165.1 Rubrobacteraceae bacterium | reverse complement strand
ATGCAATGATCGAGTTTAAAGAGGTCAGTAAAAGCTACGCTGGTTCCGAAGACCGAGTAGTCAAGGATCTCTCCTTCGAAATTCCTGAAGGGGAGATCTGTGTGTTGGTGGGGCCTTCCGGTTGCGGGAAAACCACCACGATGCGAATGGTCAACCGGCTGGTGGAGATCTCCGCTGGAGATATCCTGATCGACGGAGAATCCGTAACCGAAAAGAGCGCCACCGAACTGCGACGCAAGATCGGCTACGCCATTCAAGGCATCGGTCTCTTCCCCCACCGCACCATATCCGACAACGTCGCCACCGTTCCGAAACTTCTGGATTGGGACAAAGACCAGATGAGAGAACGGACGGACGAGCTACTAGAACTCGTCGGCCTGGCCCCGGACGACTACCGGGATCGCTATCCGGCGGAACTCTCCGGGGGCCAGCAGCAGCGTGTCGGGGTGGCCCGGGCGATGGCGGCGGACCCGCCCATCATGCTGAGGGACGAACCATTCGGGGCGGTAGACCCGATCACGCGCACCCGCCTCCAAGAAGAGTTCCTAAATATTCAGGAGGGCATCAAGAAGACCATAGTCTTCGTCACCCACGATATAGACGAAGCTATAAAGATGGGCGACCGGATCGCCATCCTAAAGCAAGGCGGTGTCTTGGCCCAATACGATACCCCGCATAAAATCCTCTCCGAACCGGCCTCGGATTTCGTCTCGTCGTTCGTCGGAAGCGACCGGGTTCTGAAGAACCTCTCGCTTACGCGAGTCGGCGAGGTGGATCTGGAGCCTTACGAGGACAACGGCGAAGACCTGCCGCTCATCAGCGAGAAGCTTTCTCTGAAGGACGCCCTCTCCGAACTAATAGGTTCAGACGCCGAAAGGGGTCTGGTGTATTCCGAAGACGGTTCCAACGGAAACGGCAAGCGGGGTACGATCACGCTCGACCACATTCGGGAGTTGAGCCGGAGCGTCGAAGATGGAGAATGATTTTTCCATCGAGCAGGAGAGCCAACCGTTTATAGATTTCGGTTGGCTCCTCACCCACATCACCGGTCCGGACGGTATGCTGACGTTTCTCTGGCAGCACTTGATCCTCTCTCTCGTGCCCGTGACGGTGGCCCTGATCATCTCTATACCAATCGGCATCCTTGCCCACAGGAAACGCTGGCTCTACGGTCCGATAACGGCCTTCACCGGCATTCTGTACACGATTCCAAGCCTTGCGTTCTTCGTTATGCTTATTCCAATAATGGGTATCGGCCGGCCGCCGGTTCTCGTGGCGCTAACGGCTTACTCGCTGCTCATCCTGATCCGGAACACCGTAACCGGCCTCGACTCTGTTCCAGAAGACACGAAAGACGCCGCCCGCGGCATGGGTCTCACCGAGCGTCAGATACTCACGAGCGTAGAAATCCCTCTGGCGCTGCCGGTTATAGTCGCCGGCATTCGCATCGCCACCGTGACTGTCATTGGCATAGCCAGCATTGCAGCATACATAGGGGCCGGGGGACTCGGTAAACCGATCTTCGATGGGATAGGCAGTCAGTTCGCCACCCCGGTATTTGCCGCGGCGGTGCTGATCGCCGTCGTAGCGATCTCCGCTGACGTGGGTTTATACCGGATAGAAGGACGGCTAAGACCCTGGGCTCGGCGTGCCGGAGGGGCGGCCTGAAATGTTCGGAGAATTCACTGCAGATTTCATAGAACAACTCCAACGCCCGGAGTGGCTGGCGGCTGTATACCGTCACATCGAGCTCTCCGCGTTGGCTATACTAATAGGAATTCTGATCGCCGTTCCCTTGGCGGTAGTTGTCAGCCGCTCGCCAAGACTCGCGCTCCCCACCATCAACTTCACCAACCTCGGACGCGGTATTCCGGACCTCGCCCTGTTAGCCTTTTTCCTTATATTTCTGGGCATCGGATTCTGGACGGCCGAAGCCGCGCTCATCCTGCTCTCGATACCCCCCATCTTGATAAACACCATAACGGGGCTGAATCAGGTAGACGGGCGTGTCATAGACTCAGCCCGCGGCATGGGCCTCTCAGGATGGCAGATCCTGACCGGCGTTCGGCTTCCATTGGCGGCGCCGGTGATCTTCGCCGGCATTCGTACCTCGGCGGTTCAGGTAGTGGCCGGCGCTACACTCGCCACGTTCGTCGGGGGCGGCGGCTTGGGAGATTTCATAGTCGAAGGGTTTGCGGGCTTTGACTACCCAACCATGTTCGCCGGGGCGATTCCGGTGGCGATATTAGCGGTAACAATCGAGTTTCTCTTTGGAGGGCTCGAAAAAATATCCACCCCTAAGGGGCTCAGGATAGCCAAAAAGAAAGGAAAGTAAAAGCATGAAGCAGAGAGTAACGATACGGGCGGTAATGA
>JBARZO010000542.1:0-5131 GCA_049650165.1 Rubrobacteraceae bacterium | reverse complement strand
TGCTCGTAGCATTCGGGATAGCTTATGCTAGAAGCTTCGCCTGAACATCCGAACTGTATCTTCAACTTGGCGCACTTGGTGTAAAAAGGGCCAGGTCCGCCGGGGACAGTTTTAGATTGTTTTGACGTGTAGAGGTCGAAGGAACAACGCGGGCTGGCTTGTGTGTGATTGTGAAACTGTTGCGGCTCGTTTTCGTATAGACCTGATAATGTACTAGGCGCTGCGGCGTTTGATCGGAGGTCTTAAAGTTTTGAGTTTTAGGTCTAACTCTTTCCTGGTTTTTTCGAGCCTCGTTGTGGCTCGTTTGATGGTAGTGGGCTGTTCGGAGAGTCAAGCCCCCGCTCCCAAAGAAGACAACGTAGCCCAGTCGCCGCCGCAAGCCGCCCAGGGGATACCGGAAGGCGAGGCGGTCGCCCAGGTTGCCTCACAGGTCGAGCCCAGCGTGGTGCAGGTAAACGTCAGCAATATTCAGACCACGCCGTTTGGTGAGCAAGAACAGCAGGGCGGTTTGGGCAGTGGCGTCATCTACCGCCAGGATGGATACGTCATCACCAACAACCACGTGGTCCAGGGCGCCGAGCAGGTAAACGTCGCGCTGGCGGACGGCACTACCGTACAAGGAGAGGTGATCGGGGGCGACGAGCGCACCGACATCGCTGTGGTTCAGACGGAGCGTGGGGATTTGCCCGCCGCCAGCTTCCAGACGAACCAGGCGCCGACGGTTGGTCAACTCGCAGTCGCTATAGGTAGTCCATCCGGATTCGAGTCTACGGTAACAGCGGGTGTGATCAGTGGCCTTAACCGGGAGATCTCACCACAAGTCGCTGGTGGCGGCCAGCAGATTCCGTCGTTGGTAGACCTGATCCAGACGGATGCCGCCATCTCACCCGGCAACTCCGGCGGCGCCCTCGTAAACCGGAGCGGCGAAGTCATGGGCATCAACGTGGCGTACCTGCCCCAGACCCAATCGGGCCAGCCGGTCGCGGGACTCGGCTTCGCAATACCAGCCGACACCGCGGCCTCCGTGGCCGATCAACTCATCGAGACCGGCGAAGTCTCCACCGCGTACCTGGGTATCGGCCTCGCGGATTTGAGTCCGCAGGACGCCGAGCAGTTCGATCTGCCGGTGGATTCCGGCGCGATAGTCACGAACGTGGAACCTGGCAGCGCCGCGGACAACGCCGGAATTCGCACCGAAGACATCATAACCACCGTAGACGAGACGCCCATAGAGGACTCCGGCGACCTGCTCGCTGCACTCCGCGACTACCAACCAGGGGACACCGCCCAGATCACGGTTGTTCACCGAAATGGCAGCGAAGAGACCCTCAGTGCGACGTTGGACGAACGTCCCCAGCAAGGCTAACTCCCTAAACTATTGCGAGTAGAATAGGGAGACGAATTCTATGTGGAAAAAACGACTCAAAAGCCTGCTTGCGATAGCGATGATCGGAGAGGGCGTGGTAGCGGCCCTGATCCCTCAACGCTACGCCCTGCTGTGGCTAGCCGGACCGCGCTTCGTGAAACAATTTGACGCCTGGTTCGTTACTCATCCTGGAATTACACGTTTGCTAGGCGTCTTCGAAGCCGGGCTCGGTTTGTCCCTGGCGTTCCGGCAGAACCCGAAGGATTAGATCCGTGGGCCATTCGCACGACCACAGAGGGCATCAGCACGGCACCGGAGGACGCAGCAAGAACATGCGCCCGCTCGCCATCGCACTCTGCCTGACGACGACTTTCATGGTCGCCGAGGTGATCGGTGGCCTCATCACCGGCTCTCTCGCCTTGATCGCCGAAGCCGGACACATGCTCTCGGACTCGGCCTCGCTCGCCCTCGCCCTCTTCGCGTTCTGGCTCTCAGATCGTCCCGCAACCCCGGACCGTAGCTTCGGCTACAAGCGGGCGGAGATCCTGGCCGCCCTCGCCAACGGCGTCGCGCTGGTTGCAATATCCATCTGGATCTTTATCGAAGCCTTCCGCAGGTTCTCGGATCCACCGGAAATTCTCGGCGGCTGGATGCTCGCAGTTGCCGTCATCGGGTTGTTCGTGAACGTTGCGGGAGTCCTGATCCTCTCCCGCTCAGAAGGCGAGAGCCTGAACCTCCAGGGGGCCATGCGCCACGTCATCGCCGACGCCCTGGGCTCCGTCGGCGCGATCTCTGCCGCCCTCATTATCATCTTCACCGGCTGGCGATACGCAGATCCTCTGATAAGCGTCCTCATCGGCGTCCTGGTCCTTGCCAGCTCCTGGACGCTCCTGCGAGACTCGATGAACATCCTCCTCGAAGCCTCACCCCGGGGCATCGATCCGAACCAGGTCGGCAAAACTCTTGTCTCCACCGAAGGCGTCTACGAGGTACACGACCTCCACATCTGGACCATCACCAGCGGCTTCCCGGCCCTGGCCGCCCACGTGCTAGTGGGCCAGAAAGAGAACTGCCACGACCGCCGCCGCGACCTGGAGAAGATACTGGAGCGTGACTTCGGCATCGAACACACGACGCTCCAGGTAGACCACGTTGGCGACCACCACGGCGAACTCCACAACCTGAAGTTCCGCTCCAAAGGCGAGTAACCGATGATGAAGTTTTCGATCGTATTGCTGGCGCCTCTGGCGGCATGGGTGCTAAAGAGAGCCCGGCGGGACTACGAAACCCGCGGTCAACTCTCTACCAAAGCTTACACGGCCGGCTGGATACTCTACCTGACACACCTATTCACTACCGGCCTCACTGCGCTACGTTCGACCAGGACTTTACCTCTCCATAGAAAACCGTCTATGGTCCTGGGCGGGTTTCTGGTTCTCTTCGGCGGCTGGTTTTTCGCTGCGGCCGTCCGGGAGTTTCGTTCATTCGAAAAGATGTCAGGGACCGAAACAGGGGACCTCGTCAAGAGCGGTCCCTACCGCTACAGTCGAAACCCACAGATCTTGGGTTGGGGGCTGGCTCTGCTCGGCGCTTCCATAGCAGGCCGCTCTACGAGAGCCCTGCTCTTCACGACAGCCTTTTTCCTAGTCCACCGTCTGTATTTCATATCGGAGGAACAGCACCTGGAACGCACCTTCGGTGACGAGTACCGACGCTACCGTTCGCAGGCGCCTCGATTTCTGGGTTTTCCCAACGGGTAATCCGCAAGTGCTTTGGCGACAGAAAGCCTGTAGACTCAAGTCCGAAGTTCACGCGCTCTACCTGGCCTACAAAGACCCACGAGTCCCACTGAACGCCAAGATCCTCCTGGCGCTCGTCGTTGGCTACGCGTTGAGCCCCATAGACTTCATCCCGGACTTCATCCCTATTTTCGGCTACCTGGACGGCCTGATCCTACGACTCACCTAGACCCCCACCCTTGACACCTGATCATGGACAGATGTATAGTTATAGAAACAAAAAAGCAATTTGTTCATAAGGATATACATAAGGATACATATGGTGCCCACGTTTACCGCCACCGAAAAAGAGTACATACGAGATCGGTTGTTAGAGTCTGGCCGGGAGCTATTTCCACTGTACGGTTTGAAGAAGACCAGTCTGGAAGATCTAACCCAGCCTGCGGGGATCGCGAAGAGCAGCTTCTACGGATTCTTCGAATCCAAGGAGGCTTTGTACCTGGAGCTGCTTATGGAAGAGCGTCAGAGGTTGCGGGGTGAGATCTCGACCGAAGCCTTTATGGACACCAGAGATGGTCGGGAGGCTGTTGAGCATTTCCTGCGGGCCGTCGTTCGCGAGTTCGAGACCAACCCATTGACGCGGCGGATAGTTACCCATCCGGAGGAATGGCAAGCCGTCGTGCGACGGGTCCCGCCGGAGCTATTGGAGGCGAACGTCCAGGACTCCACACAAGCGGTAAGTTACTTCATTCGGCAGGGGCAAGAGGCGGGCCTTATCTCCGCCGGAGACCCCGAAGTATTGGCCGGGTTGATACGGTCGGTAGTAGTGCTGGGAATCCACAAAGACGACATCGGGCGCGACATCTACCCAGAAGTAATGGAGAAGATGATCGGGCTGGTTGCCAATGGCCTGACCTGCAAAGAAAGGAGTAGGCTACATGATTGAGGTGCAAAACCTGACGTTCGCCTATCCCGGCAAAGATAAGCTCGCTGTCGGCGGCGTCGATTTCGGGGTCGAAAGAAGCGAGATCTTCGGCTTCCTCGGACCTAGCGGCGCCGGAAAAAGCACCACGCAGAAGATCCTCATCGGGCTGCTGAGAAGCTACGGTGGATATATTTCAGTCCTGGGCAAAGACCTCAAGGATTGGGGACCCGAATACTACGAGCGGATCGGGGTCTCCTTCGAATTTCCCAACCACTACCAGAAGCTCACCGCCCTCGAAAACCTGAACTTTTTCCGCTCCCTGTATTCCAAAGATACAGAAGACCCGCGCGAGCTACTAGCGATGGTTGGGCTAGAGAATGACGCCGACACACGAGTCTCCCAGTTCTCCAAGGGAATGCAGATGCGGCTTACGTTCATCCGGGCGTTGCTCAACCGACCGGAGCTTATTTTCCTTGACGAACCAACGGCGGGCCTCGACCCCGTCAACGGGCGCAAGATGAAGGAGATCATCCTAGACCTCAAGAAAGAAGGCCGCACGGTATTCCTGACCACCCACGACATGACCGTGGCCGACCAACTCTGCGACCGGGTCGCGTTTATCGTGGACGGGAAGATACCCGTCGTGGACTCGCCGCGAGAGCTCAAAATTCTAGAAGGCGAGCGGAAGGTCCGGGTCGAGTACCGGGAGGATGGCCGGATAGAGGATAGCGAGTTCTCCCTGGACGGGCTCGGCGACGACGAGCGTTTCCTGAACCTGCTGCGGGAAGAGCGAATAGAGACGATGCACACCGAGGAAGCCACCCTGGAAGACGTCTTTATAGGGACCACGGGCAGGAGGCTGGTATGAGCCGGTTCGCCTCGACCGTGCGGCTGGACCTACTCCTGCAGAAACGCTACGGATTTTTCTACGCCGGGGCATTTGTGACGGTAGTCTGGGTCGCGCTCCTGCTGCCGCTTCCCGACTCGCTACTGGATCTCGCAGTACCTCTCATCGTCTTTACGGACCTCGCCGTCGTAGGCTTCTTCTTCATCGCCGGAATGGTGCTCTTCGAGAAAGGCGAAGAAACGCTCTTCGCCCTC